>CASEML010000020.1 GCA_949289145.1 uncultured Eubacteriales bacterium
TAAGCCTACAAATTTATAATCATACACATTATCCTCACGAAGGCGGCCAACAGATACGCCCATTCCGTTTTCATAATCCACATCCAAAGTAACCTGCGGACGGTTATCTTCTTCTAAGTACTGAATAAACTGCTTTGGTGCACTTGGAAGTTCTAATTCCTGCGGAAGTCCGCTAAACTCTACCATAGCCTTAATCAATTCTTCTTTTGCAGGCTTTTTATCAAATTTAACAAAGACTGCTGCTGTATGTCCATCTAAAACCGGAACACGGATACATTGTGATGTAATCACAGGTCCGTCTGCTTTTACGATTTCTCCATTTTCAATTTTACCCCAAAGCTTCAATGGTTCCTGTTCACTTTTTTCTTCTTCACCACCGATAAATGGAATAATGTTTCCTTCCATCTCAGGCCAGTCCTTAAATGTCTTCCCTGCTCCAGAAATTGCCTGATATGTGGTAACTACTACTTCTTTCACTCCAAACTTTTTCCACGCTGTAAGAACCGGTGCATAACTCTGGATAGAACAATTAGGTTTTACCGCAACAAATCCTCTTGTAGTTCCAAGACGTTTCTTCTGAGATTCAATTATTTCAAAATGTTCCGGATTAATTTCAGGAACTACCATAGGAACATCCGGTGTCCATCTATGAGCACTATTATTAGAAACAACCGGTGTTTCTGTCTTCGCATAAGCTTCTTCGATTGCCTTGATTTCATCTTTAGACATATCTACGGCACTGAATACAAAGTCCACTTCAGAAGCAACTTTTTCCACTTCATTTACATTCATGACAACTAATTTTTTCACTGCCTCCGGCATAGGTGTTGCCATTTTCCATCTATCTCCTACTGCGTCTTCGTATGTCTTTCCGGCACTTCTTGGGCTGGCAGCAACAGTTGTCACTTCAAACCAAGGGTGATTTTCTAATAATGCAATAAAACGCTGACCTACCATACCGGTAGCTCCAAGGATACCTACTTTTAATTTCTGACTCATTGTTCATTTCTCCTCAATTTCTAAATAATTATCTAAAATCTGGGAAAACATTTCTTTCGTACTGTTCGCGTGCCACGTACACTTGTTTTCCTCTTAAAGTATACTATAACATTTTTACAGAAATTGCAACCTTTATTTATTCATTTTTACAAATTATTAAAATTAATACAACCATTCGCAATTTTGTCTAATTTTCTGCTATCTCAGAAATTTCTTGTACTCTGCAATCACTTGTTTCATGGCTGCCTGTGACGGTGCACCGATGGTCATTCTCTTTTCCACACAAGTTTCTAAGCTGATCGCATCGTAAATATCTTCCTCAAATACCTCTGAAATTTCTTTGTACTCTTCTAAAGTCATATCCAGCAAAGACTTATTATGATCGATACAATAAAGCACCAATCTTCCTACAATACCATGAGCATCCCGAAACGGTACTCCGTGATTTACTAGATAATCAGCAGCATCTGTGGCATTGGTAAATCCATTCATTGCGGACGAAGCCATTCTCTCTTTATTAAATTTCATGGTGGATACCATACCGGTAAACAGCGCAAGACACCCTTTCACCGTATCCATGGCATCAAAAGTCAGCTCCTTGTCTTCCTGCATGTCTTTATTGTATGCCAAAGGGATTCCCTTCATTGTAGTCAGTATAGACATTAATGCACCATATACTCGTCCCGTTTTTCCACGCACCAATTCTGCAATATCCGGATTTTTCTTCTGAGGCATAATGCTACTTCCTGTGCTGTAGGCATCGTCCATTTCCACAAATTGATATTCATTACTGTTCCAGATAATAATTTCTTCGCAAAAACGGCTTAAATGCATCATGATAGTTGAAGAAGCAGACAAAAATTCTATCACATAATCTCTATCTGACACAGAATCCATACTGTTCAATGTGGCTCCGGTAAAATCCAAAAGCTGTGCTGTATATTCTCTGTCTAATGGATAAGTAGTACCTGCCAGTGCCCCGGAACCTAACGGACAAAAATTCATGCGTTTTACAATATCTTCCATTCTAGATAAATCTCTTTTGAACATTTCAAAATATGCTCCAAAATGGTGTGCCAAAGTTATCGGCTGTGCCTTCTGCAGATGGGTAAACCCTGGCATATAAGTATCTGTATTTTCCTCCATAATTTTTAACAACACTTTCAAAAGGTTTTTAAGTAGGTCCTGAATTTCTAAAATTTCATCTCTGGTATATAATTTCATATCTAAAGCTACCTGATCATTACGGCTCCTTCCGGTATGCAGTTTTTTCCCTGCAGCGCCAATACGCTCAATCAGATTAGCTTCCACAAAACTGTGAATATCTTCATATTCGTCTGTAATTTCCAAAGTACCATTTTCCACATCCTGCAGAATTCCCTTTAATCCATCAATAATTTGTTTCTTTTCATCTTCGGTCAGGATTCCCTGTTTTGCAAGCATGGTAACATGCGCAATACTGCCTCGAATATCCTGACGGTAGAATTTACGATCAAATGTAATTGAAGCATTAAAGTTGTACACTAATTTATCCGTTTCCTTTGTGAAGCGTCCGCCCCATAACTGTGCCATATCTTTACCTCGTTTCTTTTTATTTTCACTTTTGTGTGTCATAAAGTGAGTCCTGTCGAATTTATTCGTTCATAAGTGTATCATTTCTGTCTGATTTTGTCCAGCCAGCAAATATGTATGCTGTATTATTACCACATCAAACTCTTCTATTTTCACGTTCTCTCTTTGAAAATACACATCCACAATAATCCTGGCGATACATTCCATACTCTTCCGACAATTCCACAGAACGTTTGTATCCGTTTTTTTTCTTAAAATCAGAAGGCAGAAATTTCAGTGTACCATTACCCGACGCAGCAATTTCCTCACCAATCTCATTAAGCTTTGCAGCGTTTTTTAACGGACTGATGGTCAGTGTTGTGGTAAAGTAATCAAACCCTTTATCTTTAGCCCAATTATACGCTTCTTGCAATCTCAGGCGATAGCAGGCAAAACAACGTTCCCCACCCTCTGGTATTTGCTCCATACCTTTGACAGCACGATAAAATCTTTCAGTGTCATATTCTCCTTCCACAAAAGAAATAGGATGTTTGGCAGGAAATTTCTTAATAAATTCCTGCTGCTCTATCACACGTTTTCTATATTCTTCTTCTGGGTATATATTGGGATTATAATAAAAGACAGTAATTTCAAAGTAATTTGAAAGATACTCTAAACAATAACTGCTGCAAGGGGCGCAGCAGCTATGAAGAAATACTTTTGGAACCGCCGAAGCCGGTGTGCCTTCCACGGTTTTAATTATTTTTTCTAATTCTTTCTGATAATTACACTGGCTCATGCTCTCTACCTAAATCGCTCACATTCAAACTTCACCATGGTTTCTAAACAAGTTTTCATTCCTTCATATCTGACTGGCAACGGCCCTTCGTCTATGGTAACATCTAAAGCCGCTGCCATATCGTCAATGAGACGGTCATCTAAACGGCTGCGAATACTGATCAACACTTGAAGTTTCTCACTGTAACTATCCGTATCTAAAAAACTTAACAGAAATGGATTAATCTGCTCCTCTTCCTCTAAGTAACCTTTCTCCGGTACAGTTTCCTCTTTTTTTTCGGTTTCAGCCTGTACTTCCACGACAGCCTCTTGCTTTATTTCAGGCTGCATTTTTCTTTCAGACTGTGGTTTTGTTTCACCATTTGCTTCCATTATTTCCTTTACGCTTACAGGATATCCCATTTTCAACGTACCGTCCACTTCACGTTCAATCAGCTCAAAACGGTATTTCTGAGTAATTTCTGGATACTTTTCACGATCCACTTCGCTTAAAAACATGGAAAGGGGTCTGGCATATATTTTGAAGTCATCATACAATGCTTCATACACTACCAACTGCTCTCCTGTTTCTGTATGCGCAGCCACTGCCACAATCTGATACATTTTATTTTTAAAATGTCTGTAAATTTCGCCTGCTCTTGGTATATTTCTTCCTGCCATATTCTCACACTCTTTCTATCCCTGCTGACTAAATATGTGAAAAAAGACCACTATAATTAGCAGTCTTTTATCCTGTGAAGCTTGCGATGGGACTTGAACCCACGACCTATTGATTACGAATCAATTGCGCTACCAACTACGCCACGCAAGCATATGCGTTCGTAATTCACACACGACTGATATTATATCCTATTTTTTATTAAAATTCAAGTACTATTTTCTAATTTGACCGTTTCCGTAAATTACATATTTATATGATGTCAACGCTTTTAACCCCATTGGTCCTCTTGCATGAAGTTTCTGAGTACTGATCCCTATTTCTGCACCAAAACCAAATTCAAATCCATCGGTAAAACGCGTAGAGGCATTTACATATACTGCCGCCGCATCCACCTCATTTAAAAACTTTTCCGCATGATCCATATTGTTGGTGATAATCGCTTCCGAGTGTTTGGTATTGTATTTATTAATGTGCGCAATGGCTTCTTCTACACTCTTTACTGTTTTCATGGAAACCATATAGTCTAAATATTCTGTTCCCCAATCTTCTTCCGTTGCTTTCTCTGCATCTGGAAGAATTTCACAGATTGCATCATCTGCTTTCATAACTACATTTTTTGTTTTTAACTGTTCTGCCAGCTTTGGCAACAGTTTTTCTTTCATATTTTCATGAATTACCAGAGATTCACAGGCATTGCATACACCGATTCTCTGAGTTTTTGCATTCATAATAATAGAGATTGCCATATCAATATCTGCACTTTCATCCACGTAAATATGGCAGTTTCCCGTGCCCGTTTCAATGACCGGAATTGTAGCATTTTCTACCACTGTTCTGATCAACCCAGCACCACCTCTTGGAATCAGCACATCCACATAAGCATTCAGCTTCATAAATGCTTTCGTAGTTTCTCTGTCAGTATCTGTAATCAACTGAACCGCATCTTCAGAAATGTGCAGTTGTTTCAACGTAGAACGGATGGAAGCTGTAATGCTTGTGTTAGAATGAATTGCATCTTTTCCGCCTTTTAAAATTACCACATTTCCGGTTTTAAAGCAAAGGCCGAAAGCATCTGCTGTTACATTTGGGCGGGATTCATAGATAATTCCGATCACTCCAAGAGGTACTCTCTTCTGAACCACTTTTAAGCCGTTTGGACGTTCAAAAGTCTCTAATACTTCTCCGATAGGATCTTCTAATGCGGCCACCTGCTTTAAACCTTCTGCCATGGCTTCAATTCTCTCTTTTGTTAAGAGCAGGCGGTCAACCAGACCTTCTGCCATATGATTGGCTTTTGCATTTTCAATGTCTTTTGCATTTTCTGTTAAAATCTTTTCTGCATCTGCAACTAGTCCTTCCGCTACTGCCATCAGTGCCTTGTTTTTTTCCTCTGTGGTAAGTTGAATTAATTGTGGTTCTGCTTTTTTGGCTGCAATTCCCAGTTCTTCTAATCTCATCTTTTTCCTCCTTTTAAACTCATTGTCCTTAACGTTTAAATATATGCTGTTCGGTCAAAACCATGTCCGGCTTCACATCCAGTGGCTCTGCCGGTATCCTCTCTACCAACTGACTTTCATAACATACTGCAATGGTCTTCATATGTTGATTACCGTATCTATTTAAGTATCGGTCATAAAAGCCGCTGCCATAACCGATACGGTTACATTTGCGGTCAAAAGCGGCTCCCGGCATGATCATAAGAATTTTTTTCCCCAGTCTTTCAATATTCATTGGCTCTTTTTGAGTAATATCCGGTTCTTTTATTCCCTGATACCCTGTTACCAGTTCCTGAAGGGACTGAATTTCATAAAATTCCATAATCCCATTTTTATTCAGCACTTTGGGGACTGCCACTGTTTTTCCGTCTGCCAGAGCCTTTTTTAAGATTCTTGTAATATCCACTTCACTTTTGTAAGGAACATAAGAAAGTATTATCTTTGCCTTTCTATAACATTCTAAATCTGCCAATGCATGGTATATTTTTTCATCTGCCTGTGCCCGGTAATCTTCTTTTAATTCCTGCCGCATCTGCAAAGCCTTTTTTCTAATTTCCCTTTTTTCCATACTTTTCGCCTAAATTAGTAATAGTACCATCAGGATTTTGAATGGATATATTATTTAACTGTCCCCGTAAGTTCATTTTTACGCTTTCGATATATTCTCGTCTTAAGTCCGCCTGCTCTTGTTTTTCTGCTTCTGTCAGACCTTCTGCTTTTGATTTATGGTACAATTCATTAATTCTTGCTATTTTTGCTTCGTTCATTTCCGCCTCCTGTTATTCACCCAGATAATCTAAAATATCATAATTGTCATCTTTATGTGCCTTAAACAATGTACCCACCTGTTTACCGGTAACAATATCATGAAGAATATGGAAGTCCTCTCCATTGGCAATTACCATGTCAGCGCCTGCCGCCGTAGCAATTTTAGCAGCATTTAGTTTTGTTGCCATGCCTCCAGTTCCTACATCGCTTCCGGTACTGCCTTTGCCCATGCTCAGCAGCTTATCGTCTAAAGTTTCCACCACATCAATAAACTTGGCATTTGGGTTCACATTGGGATCATCGGTGAATAATCCGTCAATGTCAGATAATAGAATCAGCAGATCTGCTTGTGCAATGTTGGCAACAATAGCAGACAATGTATCGTTATCTCCAAACTGGATTTCAAAAGTTGATACGGTATCATTTTCATTTACAATAGGTATCGCACCTAAATTCAGCAACTCCAAAAACGTATTGTGTGCATTGTATCTGCTTAGCACATCTGTTACCGTTTTCTTGGTCATAAGCACCTGAGCTGCAATATGATTATATTCTGCAAATATTTTCTGGTAAATCATCATCAGCCTGCATTGACCGATAGCAGCACATGCCTGTTTTACTGGAAGCTCATCCGGTCGATCCGCTAATCCGATGATATTTCGCCCTACTGCAATGGCACCGGAGGAAACTAATATTACATCTTTCCCCTGATTTCTAAGATCACACAATTCACGAATCAATACTTCCATTTTATTCAGATCTAAACGTCCCGTTTCCTTGTGGGTAAGAGAAGAAGAACCTACCTTTACCACAATTCTTTTTTTATCTTTCAACTGTTCTCTGCTATTCATCACTTTTCCTCCCTGATTTCTATAGAGGCATATATTTTTCTGCAATTTTTTCTGCTGTACGGATTCCATCCATTGCAGCGGAGGTAATTCCACCTGCATATCCGGCTCCTTCACCGCATGGATATACTCCCTCTATATTACTTAAATATGTTTCATTGTCTCTTACAATTCTCACCGGTGAAGAAGTACGGCTTTCCACACCCAGCATGACTGTATCTGGACGGTCAAAGCCTGCAATCTGTCTGCCAAAGCTATGGATTCCCTCCACAATAGACTGACTGATATCCTCTGTAAATATTTGGCGCAAATCTCCAAAAGCCCAGTTTCCTTTTGTCTGAGGCTCTATATCACCTAACCGCATACTCTCTCTCTTATTTTCAAAGTCTCCAAATAATTGTACGGGGATATTCCCCTTTCCTATTTGATATGCCGCATGCTCTAACTTTCTTTGAAATTCCACACCAGAAAGCACATCCTCACCGCCAAAATCCTCTGGTGTCACGGTCACTACAATGGCGCTGTTGGCATTTTTACCATCCCGCTTGTGATAACTCATGCCATTTACCGCTACATGCTCCTGCTCTGAAGATGCATTCACCACATAGCCGCCAGGGCACATACAAAAGGAATATACACCTCTGCCGTTTACTGCTGTGTGGCTTACTTTATAGTCAGCTGCACCTAACTGACTGGCGGCGGCTCCGTATCTTCCCTCGTCAATCAGGCTTTGGGGGTGTTCCACACGAAATCCCACTGCAAAGGGCTTTGGAATCATCGTTAGGTTCTTCTCCTTTAACAGGGAAAAAGTATCTCTGGCACTATGGCCAATAGCCAATACTAAAACACTGGTATTCACCTTCTTTTCTCCATTAATGGTAACAGAAGTAATCCTTCCCTGTTCTGTTTGAAAATCTGTAAGCTTGCTGTGAAACCAGAATTCACCGCCCAATCTTATGATCTCTTTTCGCATATTCTGAATCACACTTTTTAAAACATCAGTTCCAATGTGAGGCTTGTTTATATATAAAATAGACGGATCTGCTCCCATTTTCACAAAGGTTTCTAACACCTTGCGGTTACGAAAGCCCTTTTCCTTTACTAACGTATTCAGCTTGCCATCGGAAAATGTGCCTGCGCCCCCCTCTCCAAACTGTACATTGGAATCTAAAAGCAGTTCATTTGTTTTCCAAAAATGGTCAACGGTTTTTGTCCGTTCTTCTACCATTTCACCACGTTCTATGATCAAAGGACAATACCCCTGCTCAGCCAGCATATAAGCACAAAACAACCCTGCCGGTCCTGCCCCTGCGATTACAGGTCTTTCCTGCAATTGTTCCTCCCCATGTTCTGGGAATATATATCTTTCTTTTTCCTTCACCAGGCATATGTTCGGATTTTTTGTTTTTTTCAGTATTTTAGCCTCAGACTGCACTGACGCATCAATACAGTATATATATTTAATGTCCTGTTTTTTCCTCGCATCGATAGACTGCTTTCTAATGGTATAGGACTTTAATTCTTTTCGGCTGATTTTTAATGAATGCACTATTTTTTCAAGGAGTTCTTCTTCTGTATGGCTGATATTTAATTTCAGGTTATTTATCCGTAACATTTGTCTTCTCCTCTTAAAGCATAATAAATTCATTATATATCTTCACCTAAAAATAAGCAATACACTTTCCAAGAAAATGTATTGCTTATTAATTATATGTATCACTTTTTTATTTCAAGGTTTTAAGCCAATCCTGCTAACTGCTTTCCAAGATTCTTGCAGGCTTCTGTGTCATCATCTCCTGGAGTTTCATGACAGATAAGACCTTCTCCATTTAAAACAGTTGCACCGGCAGCAGTCATCCTTTCTACCCAGTCACGCATCCACTGACCGTCACCCCAGCCATAAGATCCAAACAGTGCTACTGTTTTTCCTGCCACAAATCCTGTTACTTCTTCCACAAAAGGTTCCATTTCGGATTCTTCTAAAACTTCTGCCCCCATAGACGGACATCCTAAAGCAAATACTGTCGCTTTTTTTAATTCCTCCATATTAGCCGAACTTACTGGAACAACCTCTGCCTCTTTTCCGGCTTCCTTGATTCCATCGCCTACTGCTACAGCCATTGCTGCTGTATTACCTGTCATAGACCAGAACACTACATTAATTTTCTCCATATTTTCCTCCTATCCTACTGCTTTACGCAGTGGTTCTTCTTTATAAATATCAATAACATCTATTATATTTATCCCACAAGCTATTAACTGAAGCATGGTTTCTCTTGCCTGATCAAATTTTAAAAATAATTTTTTCTTAGCAGGCATATTTTCATACACTTTCCAATAACCAGAAAAAAGAAAATTCTTTCCATCATTTTCGATAAAACCATATACGTCTTCTGCAGGATAACCTAATAATAGTCCCATTTCATGTGGAAATGCGCCCCGATACACCATGTAATTCCGGTATTTTTTCTGCACATTTTCCACCAGCTCTTTTTGGGTACAAGACTGGTAACCAAGTCTTTTCATCAAAGCCTGCACATTTTGCTGCATGAGATACTCTTTTAGTTTTTTAGGCCGGTACACCAAAAAAGTGGTCTGATTATTTAAATTCAACAATTCCCGCCAGCACAAGCCCGTTTCTTTCAAAATTGTTTTTACATGTTCCTTATTGTGATTTCCCAAAATCAGTAAATTAGAAATTTTCAGTCCGGCGATTACCGGTGCACACTGCATAACAATCTGTGTTTCTACGTTTTCTAAATCCATATCCTGTAAGAGCAAAAATGCATTTTCTGACACCGTTCTTCTCCTTTTCTATCTATTCACATGAAAGGCTGCAATTCCCGGATAAACTGCGCTTTCTCCTAATTCTTCTTCGATACGCAGTAACTGATTGTATTTTGCCACACGTTCGCTTCGGCTTGGAGCTCCTGTCTTAATCTGACATGTGTTTAAAGCAACTGCTAAATCAGAAATTGTGGTATCTTCCGTTTCTCCTGAACGATGGGATGAGATTGCTGTGTATCCTGCATTGTGCGCCATTTTAATTGCTTCTAATGTTTCAGAAACACTTCCAA
>CASEML010000021.1 GCA_949289145.1 uncultured Eubacteriales bacterium
AAGTGCATTGCAACTGAAATGACACAGTTTTCGCCCATTAATGAATGCTTATCATTGTTTGTGACTTTATCAACCATTGCACAAATGGCTAAAATAAAGGCTTTTTTGTGCAAAATAAATAAGAAAGTGTAGAGAGTGAAAGCCTATGAATACATTTTATCTTGAAGTAATTGCCAGCGACAGAACGTTCTACCATGACAGATGCAAAGCAGTCACAGTTCCGGCACCGGACGGCGAAATTGGCATTATGGCCCATCATGAAAATATGGTTGCAGCAATCACCATGGGTGAAATGCGCATTACCGATGTAGAGGGCAAAGTGATTACCGCTTTTGTAGGTACAGGTTTTGCACAGATGATGAATAACCGTGTTACCGTATTGGTGGAGACAGCGGAGTTACCGGAAGAAATTGATATCCGCAGAGCGGAGGAAGCCAAGCTGAGAGCAGAAGAACAGTTAAGACAGAAGCAGAGTATGCAGGAATACCATCATTCCAAGGCATCCTTAGCAAGAGCCATGTCCCGACTGAAGATGAGCAGCAAATATCATTGAATGAAATGGGCAATTTTACAAAAGTCCCTGAGGCAGGTGTGCCTTAGGGACTTTTGTATATTTTAAAATATACAGAAAACGTATTTTAGACTTGTACTAAGAATATCAATATGGTAAAATAATCATTGAGAAATTCAAGAACATAATCGGTGTACCACCAGATGAGGCCGCCACCTCATCTGGCAAGGATGGTAACTAGCTACCACACAATACAGACTTAGTCTGCGATACACACATAGTTATTATACTTTATTGCTTTAATTTTTACAATACGCTATTGTGTGCATTTATGATTTTTCTGTGACCTTAAGATATATTTACGAGGTGTTTGAGTGTGGATGCATACATACTTTGCACCTCGTTCTTGATTTCTCACCTGAATATCCTATGCGGCATATCTGCTGCCGCAGGGGTATTCTAAGTGAGAAATCGGAGTTTGCAAGACAGGCTGCGATTATTTGTGGCACCTTTCAGGTGTTCTAAGTCGCGGCTTTTTATTTTGACTTCGATTTGTAAAAGTTTCATTAACATTTACAAAAGGAGGCAATGTAATGGAAGAAACCAATTTCAAAAAAAGGCAAGAAGAATTAGCAGCGCTTCAAGTAGCATGTCAGATAGAATTCAAATCACTTGCTTTTTTCACCTTCAGAGAACCAGAACTTGCAGAAGATAAAATTAAGATAATAAGAAAGAAAAAGGAAAAAGGCAGCATTTCCATTGAAAAATATATAGATGGAAATGCATATTTTATTCCTCCTTATGCTGAACAGTGGGTAAAAACGCTAAAGGAAAAACAGGAGGAAAAGAGATATGAGCTTGTCAGAAAAATTATAGCACAGGCAAAAAATCAGTGGGAAGCGAGGATGTGGCTGGAAAGCTATGAAGAGTATTTAAACTGGTGTAATTGCCAGAACAAAGAAGATTTTCATAGTGTTTTTAGTCCGGTGTGCTTTGAATGTGGTGCTGTCATAACCTCCCGATTTACTAACTGCCCTTGCTGCGGCAGCAAATTGAAACATATATAATGTGAGTTGTACTACATAACAGATGTTTGGTGAGGCATCTGTTATTTTATTTTGTCCGTGCCGATATACTAAAAAAGTAGGAAAGGATGGGGATGTTATGATAACGATTGCAGGCAATGTAAGAGAAACAGTAAAACGTACAGAAGATACAAACCAATGGGTGCAGAAAAAACAAGAAGCAGCCCGGAAATATCAGGAACAATTAGATCCCGAAACCAAACAGCTTTTGCAGTATCAGGAGGACATGCAGAGGATTCGGGAGAGCGGCCAGATGGCAGAGTTAGATCAGAAACTGCAATCCGGTGAAGTCCTTACTCCTGAGGAAAAGAAATATTTGCAGGAAAAGAATCCGGAGGCATACCGTCAGTATATGGAAGTGCAAAATGCCAAAAAAGCTTACGAAAGGCAACTGCGGCAGTGTGAAACAAAAGAAGATGTAGAAAAGTTAAAAAAAATTAAAATGGGAACCTTCTTAGCAGAAGCCAAATCCATTGCCAGCAATTCCAACATTCCGGAAGGTAAAAAGTTAGGATTGTTAGCAAAGATTCAGGCAAAGGTTCATGGCATACAGAAAGTCCATATAAAGTTTACCAACACAGTAGAATATCAAAGCCTTCCAGAAGAAGAAACCATAAAAAAACAAGGCAAGACATCTGCCAAAACACCAATGGCGGAAGAGCTCCCCTACCAGGAAAACGAGGCAGTTTCGGTGGCAACAGACAATCCGATTAAAATATCGGATACGGAAGTAAACAGCCAGATTTCTAAATTGATTTCAAAAGTATAAATACATAATTGTAATATTGAGATAAAAAGACACTTGTTCTAACATTCATGCATAAGGCATAAGAATAGAACAAGTGTCTTTTTTGTTGTAATGTGTCGCAAAATTCTACGATTTTCCGCAAAATTAGACAAAATTCGACAATAAATAAGAAAATAAATGTTTTATATAGACAATTTAATAAAATAATGTTATACTAACAAAGGTTATTTTCTACATAAAATTATTTTAGAAAGGAAAAGTATGATTGCAAATTCATTAGTATCATACGGTATAAAATTTATGAAAGCATTAGTATGGGAACAAGGAAAGAAAATTGCACTGAGAGAACAGTCTAATCCGACAATAAAATCAGAAAATGATGTAGTAGTTAAAATTAAATATACGGGTATATGCGGAACCGATCTGCAGGTTATAAAAGGAAATGAAACTATTGTACCTGATATTATTATGGGGCATGAGGCTGTAGGAGAAATTATAGAAAAGGGAAAAAACGTTGGAGAATACAAGATTGGTGACATGGTAATTATAGATCCCAACCAGTATTGCTGTGACTGTGATAATTGTAAAAAGGGAATTACTAATTTTTGTACAGGCTGGAATGGAGGACTGAAAATTGCTGGAATTAATGTAGATGGAACATTTGCGGAATATTTTTTATGCAATAAACGGTATTTGTATAAGGTTCCGAAAGAAATGTCTTTAGAAGCAGCGGTTTTGATTGAACCTATGGCATGCGTATTAAACAATTTGAGAGCAGCAGATATCAAAGAACATGAATCAGTTTTGGTAATAGGTTCTGGTCCAATGGGAGCCTTATGTCAGATGATTGCCAGAAACAATGCAGGTTTGGTTGTGGCAGCTGAAAATTCTGATTATAGAAGAAAGGAATGTTATAAATTCTGTGATTACATATTTAGAAGTGATGAATTAAATATAGATCTGATAAAAGAAATAAATAACGGGCATTTATTTGATGTAATCATAGATACGGTAGGGAATCAGATGGAAAATGCACTGACATTATGCGAAAAAGGAGGAAGGATCATACCCATGGGTATGAATAAAATCTATTCCTGCAATTTAAAACCATATCAGTTAATCAGTATGGGCATTAAATTAGTTGGGGCCAGTGAATATAATATGCTGTTTCATGATACAATTCAGGCAGCCCGAAGATTTTCAGAACTGGGAAGCATTGTAACGAGAAAGTACAGTATTACAGACTATCTAAATGCATTTAATGATGTATTAGGCTATGATGTGGAATCAGGTAAAACAAAAGAAATCACACAGATGAAAGCAGTATTTGAATTTTAAATAACGGGGAGGAAAAATGGAAAAATTAGATGTATTAGAAAGATACTTAGGTCAATTACATAGTGATAATATCATGTGCATACCGGACATATGGAATAAATATGTAGGCTTTGGTAATTACAAAAGAATTTCGGAGAATATTATTGCAGTAAATACAGTAAAATTTTATAGATTTGTGATAAAGAGAATAAAGGAACTGAAAGATGATATAAGTACAGATATTAAAGACTCGCAGATATATTGTGCCATGCCAAGGTATACAATGGCATGGGACATTCATAATCAAGGAGAATTAAGCAATGGTACACTGATTAGAATGTTAATATTGTTGCCCATGCTCAAGGAAATGAAGATAAATGTGTTGTATCTCCTTCCAATTACAGAGTATAGCAATAGGAACAAAAAGGGAGATATGGGCTCTCCCTTTGCCATTAAAGATTTTTATAAGCTTGATCCGAATCTTCATGACGAACTTGTAGATGACCTGGAGAACTTTACTTTAAATGATGAATTTCATGTGTTGGTGGAAGCATCACATATTCTTGGCATTAGAGTTGTTATAGATTTTATACCGAGAGTTACCGCCAGAGATTGTAATATAATCAGGGAACATCCAGACTGGTTTTATTGGATTAAGAAAGATTATGAAAAAGATTTTGTCACACCGGAAATTCCAGGTCTTGATTTTTTTCAGGAATGCACCGAGGACAATCTGCAACAGGTATATAGTGCCGAAAGCACAAAAAAACATTTAAAGCAGTTTGTTTTATCTCCAAATCAACAGGATAAAGAAGAATGGCAGCGTATTTTAAATGAAGTGGATACCCAAGGGGCAGATTTATTTGAGCTAATAGAAGAAAGAATGGGAATTACAACATCGCCTGCTCATTCCGACTGGATAAATGATGTTCAGCCCATATGGACAGATATTACTTTTTGGAAATTATTTTTAGATAATAATGAAAAAGCGGAACAGTATGTAGAAAAAGACCAGCCGCCATATGTGATGTTTGATACCATAAAAGCAAATAAATTTCCGGCTAAGATTCCAAATCAAGGGTTGTGGGACTTATTTACCGATGTATTGGAGTATTATACAAAAGAATTCAAACTGGATGGTTTTCGTTTTGATATCGGTCATACGCTTCCGAAAGAATTGTTGGATAAATTATTTGATAAGGTCAGGGAATATGTGGACAATCCAATTTTCATCAGCGAAGATTTGTTTAACAGAAATCACGAAAGTGCAATGACGACGGGTTACAATATTATGCTTGGAAGCAGTTGGAAAGAAGTGGAAGATATAACAAAACAAAGCTACGAAAAATTCATATTAGAGTTATCGGAAATGAAGATTCAGGCGTATGCATGTGCAGAAACCCATGATACACCAAGGATAGTTTCCAGAAAAGGAGGGGTTGATCTTGCAAGAGGGCTTGCCATTGTAAATGATTTTCTTCCGAATGGAGTTCACTTTATTTTATCCGGCTATGAAGTAAATGAGCAGCAGCCTATGAACTGCGGGCTTGCTGATAATACAGGTGGAGCAAAAATAGATAAAGCTTTTTTTAACAACATTTTTATTGATTGGACAAGCAAAAATGCCTATGAAATGGTTGATTATTTAATACAAGTAAACCGGATGAAATTTAAGTATAAGAGCATGATTAAACCAGAAAGTTTAAAATTATTAGATGTGGGTGAAAAATGTATAGGTTTCTCATATGGAGATAATCTTACTATTTTTTTCAATCTGGATTTTGAGAATCAGTCAGAGATTCATCTTAATAATATTAATTTGGCAGAATATAAGGAGAGTATGAATAGCAAATCAGAGGACTTTACAGTAATAGTTAATAATGACACAATGCAGCTTGCACCGGCGGGAGCGGCAGTGTTGTTAAGAAAACGGTAAATGAGATAGTGTCAAGTGACCTATGAAAAAAATAGCTAAAGAAAAAAGGCTAAATTGAACCTTGAAAATATGTAAATATTAAAGATTGTGGCTACGGACGCCACCCTTGACAGCACAACAAGAACTGCTGGGAGTCGATTACCG
>CASEML010000022.1 GCA_949289145.1 uncultured Eubacteriales bacterium
AGCTCCCACAGCGACGATAATACCAACAGAGGAAACCGCCCCTACAGCGACGGTGACGCCGATGGCGACGGCATCCCCCACAATGACGATAATGCCGATAGAGGAAGCCACCCCAATAGTGACGGAACCTCCCATGACAACGACAGTGCCGACAGAGAAAGCATCCCCCACAGCGACAGTAACGCCGATGGCGACGGTACCCCCCACAGCGACAGTAATGCCGATGGCGACGGTATCCCCCACAGCGACGATAATACCAACAGAGGAAACCATCCCCACAGTGACGGCCCTTCCGACAACAACAGCACTTCCCACAGCGACGATAGCTCCGACGATTACAGAAATCCCGGCAGCACAGCTAATGCCAGAATATACAAAATTAAACTATATTGAGGTATTAAGTTCTAATTTAAATAAATATTTTTCAACTGGTATACAACTAAATAACCGTTATGTATTGGAAATGAAATTAGAATTAACAAGTGAGCAGAGTTATGGTTCTTTCTTTTACTATAAGACAACCATAGGCAACAAAGTATATTTGAGGCAGGAAGCAAAAAATGGGCTATATGGAGGCTTCTCATGGTATTATGGCAAAATTGCTGATAGTAAGACAGGAGAACCGATTGTATATCGTAAAGAATGCAATAAAATATATATCAATGGAGAGTGCAAGATCAATGGGCCACAGTTAGATTTTAATAGTTCAAATGAACTGCTGTTTGGTTCAGGAAAAGGGAGAATTTATTACTTTAAAATCTGGGATGATAATGGAGAGTTGATTAGAGATTATATTCCGGTTTTGGACAAAGAGGGTAAGGTTTGTATATATGAACAGATAGCAGATGAATATGTTTACTATAATGGAACAGGACTTGGCTATGAATAAATAAGGAAGAGAGTATTCTGGAAACGAAAGTGGAAAGAATACTCTTTTTCTTGAATTTGAAAAAAATCAAGGTATAATTAAATTAATAAAAAGCAATGCCAAAGAAATGATTGCATAGAGGAAGGGGATTAAAATGTCGGCAATATGGGGTGCGATTTCATTGGAAGGTAAAGAAATCTCAAAGGAAACAGCAGTGCGGATGCAGCAGGCTTATGAGATTTACAAAATTGACAGAATCGAAGACATTCAACGAGAAAATGTAGTGATGGGGTGCGGAATACAGTATTTTACGAAAGAAAGCAGGCAGGAAAAGCTGCCAATAGGCAGACAGGATTATTTTTATACAGCAGATGTGGTATTGGATAATCGCAGTGAACTTTTGGAGGATTTAGAACTTGATGAAGAGCGTGTAATCCCTGATGGGGAAATCCTATGGAGGATGTATAGAAAATATGGAGAAGAATGTCTGAAACGTCTGTTGGGGTCTTATGTTTTTGTGGTGTACAACAAAAAAGAAAATACTATTTCAGTGGTATCAGATGCAACCGGAACCCGATGTTTGTATTACAGGTATGAAAAGGGCGTTTTTTATTTTTCCACGATTATAGAAGCGTTGTGGAGACCGGGAGAAAAAAAGAAAATAAATGAAAGATGGGTAATGGACTTTTTAGCTTTAGACAATCTGGTGGGGATTACAGAATGCACAGAAACCATGTATCAGGGTATATTTAAAGTAGAACCAGCCCATTTGATTAGAATCGGAAAAAATGGTATCGAAAAGGAATGCTATTGGAATCCAAAGCCCAAACAACTCAAATTAAAGTCAGATGCTGAGTATAAACAAAAAATCATAGACATTTTTGGAGAGGCAGTTCGCTGCTTGCTGCGTGCCGATAAAACAGGGGTGATGTTAAGCGGAGGCTTGGACTCTTCATCTATTACCTGCTTTGCAGCACAAGAGTTAAAAAAGAAGGGAGAGATTCTCCATGCATTTACTTCAGTGCCGGATAAAAAATACCAGTCTGACATGAGTGAGTTTTATGTGACAGACGAAAGTGAAAAGGCAAAGAAAACAGCGGAATTTTTAGGAAATGTAGAAAATCATTTGATTGAATTAAAGGGAAAGGACCCTTGGACAGCTCATTATAAAATAAAAAAAGCATTGGAAATTCCATATAAATCACCTCAGAATATGCAGTGGCTGATCCAAGGGCTGCAGGAAGCGAAAAAGTTGGGGATTCGGATTGTATTGGAGGGGGGGTATGGAAATGTAACTATTTCTTATGGCAGCCCGGTAACGTATCTTCAGACACTACTTTTTCAAAAAAGGTTCCTATCTTATATAAGAGAAATGAATTGCTTTGCCCGAAAGCATCACTGGGGAAGACGAGAAAAAATAAAAATTATGTTTGGAATGGCAAAAAGATATTATTTCTCCAAAGACACTGGAGAAGAAATATCTGTTCTGGGGAGAGCTTACATAAAGAAAGAAAAAGTTCAAAAATTTATGTTGGAAGAGCGGCTTTCAAAGATTTATCAGAAGCGTGCAGAAAATAGGATGGATGTGGAAAAGAACAGAGAAATTATGTTGGATTGGATTCAATGCAGTCATAAAGGGGAGATAAAAACAAAAGAATCTCTGATGACAGGTGTTTTGTTTCGGGATCCATGTATGGATAAAAGGGTAATTGAGTTTTGCCTGAGTCTTCCTATGGAGCAATATTGTTATCGGGGGGTGACGAGAAGGTTGGTAAGAGAATATTTTGCAGGAATTGTGCCGGATCATGTTATTAAAGACGAGCGATACGGATGTCAAAGTGCAGATATGTTGTGGAAAGTGAAACAAAACTGGAGTGTGGTTTACCAGGAGATGAACGATATCTTTGAAAAAAATCGGGACAGTGAATTTGTGGACACGAAAGCGGCGGAACGGGATTTAAAAAAAATCGGGGAACATAATATGGAGCAAGATAATTTTGATTTTATAAGGCTTTTTTACACTGCTATGATGCTGGAAAGTATCAAAGAAAAGGATTTGTAATAAAATGCTTACAATTTTGTTAGAAAACTTGCGGAAGAAAGGAAAAAAATATATGATAATACCATCAGATAAATAATAAATTTGAAAGGTGGATTTAAACATGAAAAAAGAATGGTTGAATGCAGAAATGGAGGCTTTAGAAATTAAAGAAACTGCAGGTGGAAAAATACTTACTGGTAAGCCGGATGGTGAATGGGTATACGATGATGAAACTCAGAAATGGTGGCAGCCAGGCGGAGAAAATCCAGATTTATCCGCATAGGTTTGGTATGAAACCTACTTTTTACAGTGTTTATTGTAAAAAGTAGGTTTTTTTATATTGATATTTTAAAAAATAATAGAAATGAATTAACATACAAAAGAAAATGTGATATAATAATATACTAAATAAAGGAGGCAGGGATGTATTATTATAAAATATATGGGTTACACATTAAATCGGATTATTTATTGGAAGAGGCAATGGAAATCCAAGAAGTAGCCGAGGACAATGTGGACGTGGAAATTGTTCAGGGAGAGCTGGATCAAAGGTTGACGACAGAAACAGAAATAGATGACAAAAATGTAGGAGGATATGTTTACCGATTTGAAGCAAAGCGGGGCTGGCTTCGGTCTAAAGGCCAGGGGTGCTGTTTGATGGAAGACGGTAGTAAAGTCACTTATCAGTTGAAAGAAAATTATAATCCGCTTGTGATGAATCAGATATTCCTAAGCGGGGTTCTTCCTAGTATCTTAATACAGCGTGAAGAAATTGCAATGCATGGAAGTGGCATATTGTGGGGGGAGAAGGCAATTGTTATTAGTGGGGTCAGCGGTGCGGGGAAGTCCACGCTGGCAAGAGAATTGCTTAAAAATGGAGGTATTTTTATGGCAGATGATACAGTTGCTTTGGGTCTTAAGGATCATAAAGTATATGCCCAGGGAGGATATCCGCAGCAGAAAATATGTTTAGATGCCATGGAAGATGAGGAAAATTCAGATACGGAATTGATATTACTTCCGCCAGATGGGGGAGAGGCTAAATATGCGGTGCGTTTAAAGCAGGGATTCTGTATGGAGGAGAAAGAATTGCGGGCATTGTTTATTGTTCAGGTAGAAGATGTAGAACAAGTGACCTTAGCAGAAATCCAAGGCAGTGAGAAAATTAAGTACTTGATAAATAATTTGTATAAATATCGTACTTATACGGAAATTGGAATGTCAGTAGAAGTGTTTAAAAAGTGTATTGAAGTTGCAAATATTGTAAAAATTTATACGATTTCCAGACCGAAACAGGGGATGACAGTGAAAGATCAGATG
>CASEML010000023.1 GCA_949289145.1 uncultured Eubacteriales bacterium
AAGCCCCAGAAGGAGAAAATTTAAAGAAGAGCGCCGTATAAAATGAGAAACCGCCTGTATCCGTACAGCTTATGCACGGGTGCAGGCGGACTTTTTTATTTTACTGGAGTTCCTGGTCCAGATCCCGGAACAGGTCTGAATCAAAGAACTGCTCGATGGTAATTCCCAGGCCATCACAGAGCTTTTTGATAGTGGAAATGGTGGCGCTCCGATTGCGGCCACTGACAATATTGTTCACGGTGGATTGGGTGACACCGCTCATGGTGCTTAGCTTGTTGATGGAGATATTCTTCTCCCGGCATAGCTCCAGAATCCGCTCTTTGACAGCTTCACCGATACACAAGGGAGATCACCTGATTACATCTTTTCAATTAGGGCAAACACCACAGCCTGCTGCTCCTCAGTCAACCTGGCCCAGCATTCCAAAAGCTTTTTCTGCGAATCCGTTAAAGCAACGGGATCGTCTTCCTCGGCAAACAGCTGGGAAAGAGTAATCCCAAAAGCAGTACAAATCTTTTCCAAGGAGGGGATGGTGGGAATCATATTTTTCCGATACCAGGAAGAAATAGTGGACTGTGGGAGACCGGAAAGCTCTGCAAGCTGGTATTCGGTCCAGCCTCGTTCTTCTCGATATGCGGTGATAACAGAAAGAATGTCCTTCACCTGAGTCACCCCTTTAATTGTGTTTTTCGTAAATTATACTTTTACAATTCGTTGCAAGTTAATCATTTATATCGTATAATTTTAACGAGTTACACAACTATAAAGGGAGGGCAGACTATGAAGAAGACCTGCTTTTTCATTGGCCATAGAGATGCCCCGGATACCATTTACCCGGCATTGTTGGCTGAAGTGGAGCACCATATCACAGAGCTTGGGGTAGGAGAGTTCATCGTAGGGCACTATGGCAGGTTTGACAGACTTGCTGCCAGAGCGGTGAAGGAGTCAAAGGCTCGGCACCCGGAAGTGGAACTGACGCTGCTGCTTCCTTATCATCCAGCAAAGAAGCCTGTCCAAAAGCCGGAAGGATTTGACAGCTTGTTCTACCCTCCTGGAATGGAGAAAGTGCCCTATAGGGCAGCCATCGTGGCAGCAAACCGATACGTTGTAGATCATGTGGATTACCTGATTGCCTACGCCTGGCAGCTAGGAAGCAATGCGTATAAATTACAAGAATACGCAAAAAAACTGGAAAATGATGGAGGTGTTAAGGTGAGTAGTATTGTCTTGTAACAATAAGCAAAACTTATAAGAATAGAGAACCCAGGATTATTGACGCAAGCATAATCAATGAGCTATAATAATAAAAAATGAAAGGTTGTAAAGGCTCTGTCTAGTTGTGAGGTAATTAGAGGCTGTTAAGTTATTAAGTATGAACCAAATGCTTAGAGAAATTAGGTATGGTAAATAGTATTAATTGGAGCTAATTGCTTTGTATATTGAAGGGATGGTAATGTGATTAGAACAGACATGATTCGCACTGTTGGAAGAGAATATTTGACAAGTAATATTGAAAATGACGAATATAGCTATCCAAAGGCTTTTTCGTCTCAAGCACTGGATTTTAAGCCGATTCGTAATAGTAATGGACGTACATTTGAAAAAATTGATATTCGTTTTGTAAAGGGGAATATTTCTGTTCTTATAGAAACAAAGCAGAATTTTTCAAAAAGTGATGAGGAACAATTATCGGCATATGTTGAATACGAAAAAGCTCTTACTGGAAACAAAATAATTGCAATTTTAGCAAATACAATTAATGACCGTATAAAAGTATGGCGGGGAGTAGTTTCGAATGGAGATTATATGCCTAAAGAAACGGCTCTACGAACGATGGACGAATATGTTGATTTTTACACATCAAAAATCAACAATAAAGAAAAGGTGATGCAAAATACATATAGGCTTAATGAGATACTGCATCGGTATAGTATCCCTGAAAAGCTAAGAAGCCAATTTGTTGGGACATGCTTACTGGCACTAAAGAACGGATTGGATTATTCGACGCCTTCTTTATCAGCAGCACAGATAAGAGCACGAATTAAAGAAGTACTTGAGGAATTATTAAATTCGGATCTAAATAAAGCAGAGAAATTATCGCTACTTAATCGGAATGTTCTAGGTGGGCAATATATCCGACATCTTGATATTATAGCTTTCAGAGAAATATTAAAATTTATTGAGGATAATATTTTACCTTTTATTAATG
>CASEML010000024.1 GCA_949289145.1 uncultured Eubacteriales bacterium
CTTTCGTTATAAATCGGCTTGAACAACCTTATTTTATAACGGAAAGGTGATTTTTTGGTATAACCAACGTCGCGCACCCGCATAGCGGGTGGTTAATATTTCGCACGCTTCGCGAGCTCAACAGGGTCACGACCCATAATTGAAAAATAAGCAACCACATGACACTTCATGCTGTTGCTTATTCTTCTCTTAAACTCCTTAACATATGTCCCTTTCTGTCAACCGAAAAAATTTACGGTACTTGTCGCCTCATAAAGTGTTTCTACTGCCTTTACATTATAAGTATTGGTTTTTAGCAGGCTTGGATTCTGAAATTCTGCAGCTTTATTGTTGTAATACTGCAGCAGACATTTTTGAAATTCAAATTTATCTTTGCCGTCATAGCCAAAAGTATGTCTGTCCGAACCCGTTCGTATTGTATGTTCAACTTTTTCGATTGGATTAACTTTATAAAACGCCTGAAATTTTTCAACTGCGATGTCCACCTCCTTATGTTTACTTCGACAGTTTCTTATTTTACGTTTTACGCTTATAATGTTATCCAAAATCTGTTATCATAATTATCGGTTGTCCTTTAAGTTAAATATACTACATTTAAGAAACTTTTGCAAGGATTTTTGGTACTAAGGTACTGTTTTCTTTCGTTGGTTTAATTTATATCCTCGTATAAATATTGATATAATTCCTCAATAAGACGGTCTAAGTATCCTTCATCCAAGTTGCCATAAGAATGTCTTATAATCTGTTTCATCGCCTCACAGCGTTTAAAATATTTGACTTCTTCCGGTAAATTTTCTTCAATATCTGCATCTATCACAAAATTGTCAAAACTCTTTTTAAACCATTGTGTAATTTCGCTGGTAAGCTTGTCTTCTTCTTTGGCAAGTTTCTCTACAGAGCGTGCACTTTTTAAGCAATAAACTCCTACGATCACAAAAATGATACACAAAACACCCACTGTAATTTCCATCATATAGTTGGTAACTTCCGGAAATGGGAGAGGAATAATTTTAAGTACCGAAAGCAACACTACAATCAGACCAATTACTCCCACAATAAGCAACGAATAAGCGGAGGATAACAGCTCCTGATGCCGTTCAGAATGATGCACATATACATGCTGCGGTAGTTCTTGCGGCAGCTCTCCCGGTTTTTCATTTTCTTCTTTTAAATTTACCTTCTGAATGATGGCCAGTTTTTTTGCTTTTTCTACCTGACTTTCCGGTACGGATACATGATACAATTCTGATTCTTCGTTGTAATCCAGCATTACACGTTCTATTTCAAACTTCTTTAGTAAATCGTAATAATTTTTTGCTTCTTCTTTTCGTGCTATCATAATCACTTTATTATCTTCTTCCGGCAATTCTTCCACCAATGCTGCTCCGCAGTCACTGCACACTAAAATTCCTTTCCTATATTCATTTTTACAATTTGGACACCATGGCATAATAAACCCCTCCCTGATATACTTTATAAAGAGTATAACACAATTATGTCACAAAAACCAGTTAATAATATCCTGGAAGTTCAATAATGGCAATAGTTCAGCCTTGACGGTTATCCGGACGCCCTAGCGTATACCCAATAAGGCCGAACTGATATATGCAAACTAATTGTGCCATAAGTTTGTGTGTGGTATAATAAGGCATACTTATTCCTAAAGGAGTCACCACATGAAGATAACATTAATTACCGTTGGAAAAATCAAAGAGAAATTTTATAAAGATACGATTTTAGAATATTGTAAACGTCTCAGCCGTTATTGTAACTTAAATATCATTGAGGTTGCAGATGAAAAAACGCCTGACAAGGCCAGTGAAATTTTAGAAAAACAAATTAAGAAAAAGGAAGGAGAGCGGATTCTCTCTAAGCTTTCTCAGGAAGCTTATACCATAGTCCTTGCCATAGACGGTAAGAATCTTGACAGTATAGAACTGGCTGAAAAAATACAACAGCTGGGAGTTCATGGTATAAGCCATATTGAATTTATTATTGGCGGTTCCCTGGGGTTAGATGATGAGGTAATGAAAAGGGCTGACTTTAAGTTAAGCTTTAGCCGTCTGACCTTTCCACATCAGCTGATGCGCGTAATTCTTTTAGAACAAATTTACAGAAGCTACCGCATTATTTCCGGGGAACCGTATCATAAATAGATTTTAAAGTTTAATATCTTTCAGCAGTGATGCTAAAGAGGTAGTTGCTTCTTCTCCGGAAGAATATTCAAATGGTGCCTCATCCACATCGTCAAGCACTTCATCTTTCTCTTCTACTGCCTTAATGCTCAGACTGATTTTGCCGTCCTTTACATCTAATATCTTAACTTTAACTTCATCTCCAACCTTAAGCACTTCCTTCGGGGATTTTAAATGTCTGCCGCATATCTGACTGATATGAACAAGTCCTGTTAAATCTTCTCCGATATTTACAAAAGCACCATAAGGTGCCAGCGTTTCCACCTTTCCGGTTACAATCAGTCCTGTCTGCAGCTTTGCTATTCTGCTGTTTTTGTCCTGAATGGCACGTTCTCTTAATACTTCCTTTGCAGACAATACCAGCTTTTTCTCTGCTTCATTTACGGTAATGACTACCACATCTAAAGTTTTTCCTACATATTCTTCCGTATTTTCCACATAAGTAAGTGCCAGCTGAGAAGCCGGAATAAACCCACGGATTCCCTCTAAATAAGTTACCACTCCTGCATTTACCGTTTCTGCAACTTTTACAGATATAATTTTTTTATTATCCATCATATTTTTTAATTTATCCCATGCAAGTACATCATCCGCCTTTTTACAGGAAAGATAAATCACACCTTCTGCATTTTCTCCGGTTACGGTTGCTGTAATCTCTTCTCCTATTGCAATATCTTCCTTAATGGAAAAGCCCGGATCATTACTTAACTCTGCCAGTGGAATAATTGCTTCTGCATAGGAACCTAAATCTACCGTTACTTCTGTATCGGAAACACCGATAACAGTTCCTGTTACAATATCACCTTCTTCATATTTTTGAAAAGAAGCATTAATCTCTTTTTCAAATTCTTCCATTCCCATAGTTATTCCTCCATTTTTGATTTACTAAAACAGGTGTTTGAGATATCAGCGATACCCGAAACACCTGTATTGATACTTTATTTTACTTCATAATCAAAACAAACTCTATCCTTCGTTACTTCTTTTACATAGCCTGCTGCCTTTACATGGTTTGGGTGAACCTGATATGCTTTCAATGCGTCCTCATCTGGAAAATCAACTACAAGCATAAAATCCCGGTTACTGGATTCTATTTTGCTGATTTCCACCTGCAAATCCATCACATTAGGAACACTTTCCTTTAGAGGAAGAAAACCCTCCGCCATCTTTTTACATGCCAGTTCTTTTTCAGTTCCGGTAATTTCGTCCTTAATGTTCCACATTACAATATGTCTAATCATTCGATTCACCCTTTCTATGTGCTTTTTATTCCTAGCGGCAGTAGCTTACAAAAGCTGATTTCTACTGCTTATTCTGTAAATATTCGTGAATTCCTTTTGCTGCTGCTTTACCCGCACCCATAGCAAGAATTACTGTTGCTGCTCCTGTTACGGCATCTCCGCCGGCAAATACACCCGGTTTTGTAGTGGCACCGGTTTCTTCTTCTGCAACAATACATTTCCATTTATTGATATCTAAGCCTTTTGTAGTAGAAGAAATCAACGGATTTGGTGCTGTTCCCAAGGCCATGATCACCGTATCTAACTCCAATTCAAATTCAGAGCCTTCAATTACCTGAGGTCTTCTTCTTCCGGATTCATCTGGCTCGCCCAATTCCATTTTTACACATTTCATTCCCTTAACCCATCCGTCTTCATTTACAAGAATTTCTGTTGGATTGGTTAATAAGTCAAAAATAACTCCTTCTTCTTTTGCGTGATGTACTTCTTCTACTCTGGCTGGAAGTTCTTCTTCACTTCTTCTATATACGATATGGGTTTCCGCACCTAAACGCAAAGCTGTTCTCGCAGCATCCATGGCAACATTACCGCCGCCGATCACGGCTACCTTCTTACCCTTAGAAATTGGAGTATCATAATCCTCTAAAAATGCTTTCATCAGATTATTTCTAGTAAGAAACTCGTTGGCAGAAAATACACCGTTTGCATTTTCTCCTGGAATTCCCATGAATTTCGGAAGACCTGCTCCAGAGCCGATAAATACTGCCGCAAAACCTTCTTCCTCCATTAACTGATCAATGGTAATGGATTTTCCAATAATTACATTTGTTTCAATCTTAACTCCAAGTGCTTTTACATTTTCAATTTCGGACTTCACAACGGTTTCCTTAGGAAGACGGAATTCAGGAATTCCGTATACAAGTACACCGCCGGCTTCGTGCAATGCTTCAAAGATTGTTACATCATAGCCCAGCTTTGCCAAATCTCCAGCACAGGTAAGACCTGCAGGTCCGGAACCAATCACAGCTACCTTTTTGCCGTTTTTGTGTTCCGGCATGGAAACTGCCACCTTGTTTTCTCTTGCATAGTCAGCCACAAACCGCTCTAGTTTACCGATAGATACGGGTTCCCCTTTAATGCCACGAATACATTTTCCTTCGCACTGGCTTTCCTGTGGACAAACACGTCCGCAGACAGCAGGAAGAGCGGAAGACTCACCGATAATGCGGAATGCTTCTTCCATATTTCCATTCTTTACCTGTTCTACAAACCCTGGAATATCAATAGATACCGGACATCCTTTCACACATTGGGCATTCTTACAATTAATGCAGCGGGAAGCCTCTTCCATTGCTTCTTCTTTTGTATATCCCAAACATACTTCTTCAAAATTTTTATTACGAACATCCGCCGGCTGTTCGCTGATAGGTACTCTCTTTAATACATCCATTATTTGTCACCTCCACAATGTCCACATCCGCCGTGATGTGTATCACCTTCGCGTAATTTTAAAATTGCTCTGCCTTCTTCTGTCTTGTACATCTGCTGGCGTTTCATAGCTTCATCAAAGTTTACTAAATGACCATCAAATTCCGGTCCATCTACACATGCAAACTTCACTTCACCGCCCACAGTAACACGGCAGGCACCACACATACCGGTTCCGTCTACCATAATTGGATTTAAACTTACTACGGTAGGAATGTTTAATTGTTTTGTTAAAATTGTAACAAATTTCATCATAATCATCGGTCCGATGGCAATGCACACATCATATGTTTTACCCTTATTCTCCACTAGTTCCTTAACTACTTCTGTTACAAGTCCTTTAAATCCGAAAGAACCATCATCTGTTGCCACATATAAATTACCTGCAACCTTTTCCATCTCTTCCTGAAGAATCAGCATATCCTTTGTCTTGGCACCTACAACCACATCTGCAGCAACACCCTGTTCATGCAGCCATTTTACCTGAGGATATACTGGTGCCGTTCCGACACCGCCTGCCACAAAAAGGATTTTCTTATTTTTAAGACTTTCTGCAGATTCTTCTACTAATTCAGAAGCGCGTCCCAATGGACCTACGAAGTCAGAAAAATAATCCCCTGCATTTAACCGGGCCATACGTTCTGTGGATGCCCCTACAATCTGAAATACGATTGTCACTTCTCCAGTTGCTCTATTATAATCACAGATTGTTAAAGGAATTCTCTCGCCCTTTTCGTCCATTTTTACAATAACAAACTGTCCCGGCTCACAGGAACGGGCTACTCTTGGTGCTTCTACTACCATGAGGAAAATTTTATCTGCAAGTTTTTCCTTTACATTAATCTTATACATCATTATCCTCCTATTTGTATAATTATGCGCAATATCTCTATAATCATAATCTAAACTACAACTTTTTTCAACAAGAAATTCTTTTTTTCTTTAATAAGGTGCTTCAAAACTGTAAATTCCCTCTGAATTTACATATGCTTTTGTAATTTCGCCAATATTTTCTGCGTTTACCGCATATTTATAATCATAATCAGTAATGGTTCCGTCTGCATGATGAAACCGTTTCACAACTAAAAAATAAATATTGCCGTTAACCATGGTGGCCTCATAGCAATTTAAAGTATAATTTCCTTCCATCCCAATAGCATGACCGTCCAAATCATACATTTCGCCGGTATTTACCATCAGATTGCGTACTGCTGCAATGGCCTCAGGTCCCTCATAAGTAGTGTTCAAATTCAGCGTGTACTCTTTTCTTGTAATATCACTGGCCTTTCCGTTGGAGTCATAGGTAATACAGGTAAGTACGCTTGTTCCAAGACGCATTGGTATTGGTCTGGTGTATTTTCTAGACTTATTACTTGGTATGGATCCATCAAAAGTATAATATACGGTATTTCCCATTGGCACCTCAATTAAAATATCGTTTGGCTCCTGATATGTGCCGCTGTCTGGAAAAACGGAAGGAGCAGAGGGTATTTCCAATTGCACCGTATATTTCTTCTGAATTTCCTGACTGATCATTCCCTTAGAGTTTACAGCAATTGCACGAAGGGTATATTCCCCCTCCTCCAAAGTAATCGGACGTCTATAAACCAAACTATTCAAAGTAGGCTCGCTTCCGTCCAAGGTATAATAAATAGTTTCTTTCCCATTTACTTTCAATACCAGTGTCAAGCGATCCTTATAGACTCCTTCCTCTAAATTCACCTGTGGTTCTGATAATTCATACTCGCGAAATGCCTCCCGAATATCCTCATTCTCACACTCTTTTAGCAGAGAAACAATGCCCTCCGTGTCTTCATTTTCCTCATACATCTCTATCAGCTTACGGTAAATATCAATATTAGAAGGTTCCCGCTCAATAGCTGTTTTCAGGCATTTTTCCGCTATATCGTACTGCCCTTGCTGTTTGAAAATCTCTGCCAATGCAATGCAGATATCATTGCTGTTTTTGTTCATTTCCAAAATCTTTTCATAGGCTTCTATAGATTCTTCCGTTTTGTTTTTATGTGCATATTCTACTGCTTTTGTAAATTGATACTCGTATGAATTGATATGTTTAAAATGTGTCCCCAAAAGAATCCCCAATACTAAAATCACAATGGCGGTACCTGCAAGGATGCCAATTGCTCTTTTGGGTTCTACCTGTATTTTTTTCTGTTTCTGATTTTCATTTTCCCGATAGCTTCCGAATTCTTCATGAACAATTTTTTCTAAAGTTTTTGCAATTCGTTCTTCTAATTCCGGATTATAATCTGGCACGATTTGAATTCCATGACCACATTTTGCACAATACAGTTTCCCTTCTTCTATTTCTGTGCCGCATTTTTCGCACTGCATGAAACTTCCCCTTTTCTTATTTATAGCAATAGAAAGTACTATATTTATTCTATTGAAGATACACAGTTACTCATAAGCATGGCAATGGTCATTGGACCTACACCGCCCGGAACAGGTGTTATGGCACTGACATGGTCAATGACATCATCATAGTCCACATCGCCGCACAGCTTATTTTCTGCATTTCTATGAATTCCCACATCAATAACTACAGCCCCCTCCTTTACATAGGAACTGTCAATCATTTTTGGTTTGCCTACTGCAACCACAAGAATATCGGCTCTCTTGGCCACTTCTTTTAAGTTAGCAGTTTTTGAATGTGCAATGGTTACCGTACCATTTTCCCGCAATAATAATAATGCCATTGGCTTACCTACAATATTACTTCTTCCGATCACTACACATTCTTTTCCTGCAATCTCAATGCCGGAACGCTTTAATAACTGAATCACCCCCGCAGGTGTACAAGACACAAAACCTTTCTGTCCGATGCTTAAAGCACCTACACTCTGTGGGTGAAAACCGTCCACATCTTTTTCCGGTGTGATTGTTTTAATCACCTTATCTTCATCAATATGTTTTGGCAACGGAAGCTGTACCAGAATACCGTTTACTTTTTCATCTTCATTCAGTTCTTTTATTTTATCCAATAATTCCTCTTCTGTAATGGTTTCCGGAAAGTGAAAGGATAAGGATTCAATTCCTATGTATTCACAAGCCTTTTTCTTATTATTTACATATACACTAGATGCCGGATCTTCTCCAACTTGAATTACTGCTAATGCTGCTGTTTTTCCTTCTTGCTTCAGCTTTGCCACTTTTTCTTTTAATTCATCTTTGATATCTTTTGAGATTTTTTTGCCGTCGATAATCAATGCCATTTTAAAATCTTCCTTTCTGTAGCTAAAGCTGACGGCTTTTGCCGTCAGCTTGCTGTTATTCGTTGTTGATAATCCTGATACGTTTTCTTTTAGAATAATCCGGTGATTACTCCATTGTCATCCACATCAATTCCATTTGCAGCCGGAACCTTTGGAAGCCCTGGCATAGTCATAATAGAACCGGTTAACACTACCACAAAGCCTGCACCTGCACTTACATATACTTCACGTACAGTTAAGGTAAAATCTTTTGGTCTGCCAAGCTTGGTCTGATCATCTGACAAGGAATACTGGGTTTTGGCCATACATACCGGCAAATTACCATATCCTAAGTCTTCGATGTTTTTTAACATTTTGGCTGCAGCCGGAGCAAATGCAACATCTTTTGCACCGTAAATTTCAGTGGCTACTTTTTCAATCTTTTCTTTTAAGGAAAGTTCATCTTCGTACAATGGCTGGAAATTACTTTCCTTATTTTCTAAAGTGGCAATGACTTTTTCTGCCAGAGCAATACCGCCTTCACCGCCATGTTCCCAAACTTCTGCCAAAGCAAATTCACAGCCTCTCTTTTCGCAGAAATCACGAACAAATTCTGTTTCCTTTTTTGTATCCGTAATAAAGGAATTTAAGGTAACTACTACCGGTACTCCATATTTTTGAAGATTTTCAATATGCTTTTCTAAATTTACGATACCTTTTTCTAAAGCTTCTAAGTTCTCGCTATTTAATTCTGCCTTTGGCACACCGCCATTATATTTTAATGCACGCACCGTTGCTACCAAGACAACAGCATCCGGCTTTAAGCCTGCCTTGCGGCATTTAATATCAAAGAATTTCTCAGCACCTAAGTCAGCACCGAAACCTGCTTCTGTCACCACAATATCTGCCAGTTTTAATGCTGTTTTGGTGGCTCTTACGCTGTTACAGCCATGAGCAATATTTGCAAATGGTCCGCCATGTACCAATGCTGGGGTATGCTCTAAAGTCTGAATCACATTTGGCTTTAAGGCATCCTTTAATAAGGCTGCCATGGCTCCTACTGCATTTAAATCTTTTGCTGTGATTGGTTTGCCTTCTCTTGTGTATGCCACAATAATCTTTCCAAGACGTTCCTTCAAATCTTTCATATCATTGGCAAGGCAGAGAATTGCCATAATTTCAGATGCTACCGTAATCACAAAATGATCATCACGTACTACTCCATCCATTTTTCCGCCAAGTCCTACTACAATGTTGCGAAGTACACGATCATTCATATCAAGACATCTTTTCCATACGATCTGTCTTGTATCAATTCCTAATTCATTGCCCTGCTGAATATGATTATCCAACAAAGCTGCTAGAAGATTATTGGCAGATGTAATTGCATGGAAATCTCCGGTAAAATGAAGATTTAAGTCTTCCATGGGTACCACCTGGGCATAACCGCCGCCGGCTGCCCCACCTTTGATACCAAAGCAAGGTCCCAAAGACGGTTCTCTCAGAGCGATTACCGTGCGCTTGTTTAATTTGTTCAATGCCTGACCAAGCCCTACTGTAATCGTGGTTTTCCCCTCTCCTGCCGGCGTAGGATTAATTGCTGTTACCAGAACCAGCTTACCGTCCTTTTTGTCTTTTACCTTATTCCATAACTCATCCGATAATTTTGCTTTATATTTTCCATATAATTCCAGATCATCTGCTTCCATATCAAATGGTTTTACCACCTCTGTAATTGGCAACAATTCTGCTTCCTGAGCAATCTGAATATCTGTTTTCATAATTTTCCTCCACTTAGATAAATAATTTATAAATATTCCTCAATGTACTGTTCAAACTCTTCCATTGACATTAATACTTTTCTTGGTTTGGTTCCTTCTTCCTCACCTACCACTCCGGCCTCTGCCAGCTGATCCATGATTCTGGCTGCCCGGTTAAAACCGATTTTAAAAACTCTTTGCAGCATAGCGATGGAAGCCTTGTCTTTCTCTATAATAAACTTTGCAGCATCTTCAAAATAAGCATCCCTGTCACTTCCGCCGCCTCCACCTTGGGATGTGGCGGATGATTGGGCACTTTGAATCTTTGCTTCAATATCCTGATCATATGTACTGCCTTCATAGTGACTAGATAAGAATTCTACCACATTGCTGACTTCTTTGTCGGATACAAAGGCACATTGCATTCGCACCGGCTTTTGATACCCTTGAGGGAAAAACAGCATATCTCCTTTTCCCAGCAGCTTTTCCGCACCATTCATATCCAGAATAGTTCTGGAATCCACACCGGAAGAAACCGCAAAAGCAATTCTGGACGGCATATTTGCTTTGATCAAACCTGTGATTACATTGACACTAGGACGCTGGGTTGCAATAATCAAATGAATCCCTGCTGCTCTGGCAAGCTGTGCTAAACGGCAGATGGCATCTTCTACTTCCCCCGGCGCCACCATCATAAGATCTGCCAATTCATCTACAATAATTACAATCTGGGGCATCTTTTCCGGTTTTTCGCCTTCTAACTGTTCTACTGAAGCCACTTTTTGATTGTATCCTTTTAAATCCCTTACACCCAAATCGGCAAATTTCTGATAACGTTCCATCATTTCCATAACCGCCCAATTTAAAGCACCAGAGGCTTTCTTGGGATCGGTTACCACAGGAATAAACAAATGGGGAATTCCATTGTATACACTTAGTTCCACCACTTTAGGGTCGATCATGATTAATTTTACTTCATCCGGTCTTGCCTTATAGAGAATACTCATAATAATGGTATTGATACATACCGATTTACCGGAACCTGTGGCGCCGGCAATCAGAAGATGAGGCATCTTCGCAATATCAGCTACCACGCTTTGTCCTCCGATGTCTTTTCCCACTGCAAAGGCAAGCTTTGATGGATGTTCCATAAAGTTAGTTTCCTCTAATAAGTCACGCAACATGACTGCACTGCTTTCCTTGTTGGGAATTTCAATTCCCACTGCAGCTTTGCCAGGAATCGGCGCTTCGATACGGATATCTGCCGCCGCCAAGTTTAATTTTATATCATCGGTGAGATTTACAATTTTGCTTACTTTAACCCCCTGTTCCGGCTGTATCTCATAACGGGTTACCGCCGGCCCACAACTTACATTAGTTATCTTAACATTAACCCCAAAGTTTTGTAAAGTCTGTTGTAACTTCATTGCCGTTTCTTTCAAATGTTCCTTGGAATCCCCCAGTTCTTTATTGTTTCCGGGTTTCAGCAGATCAAGAGGCGGAAACTGGTATTCCACTGCTTTTTCATCCGTTCCAACACTGTCTTCTTCCCCCACGTCAATCGTAGATTTATATGGTGATGCGGCAACATCATCCTTTGGCAGTTCCATATGTTCCAAATTCTGCGGTGACGTTCCCTGCTTCTCTGGCTTTTTAATGGCTGTTTCTTTTTTCTGCTTTGTCGGTGCTTTTTCCACTTGCTGTTCTATAATCGGTTCTGTGTTTAAGTCTTTTGGAACTGTAAGTTCTTCCATAACAGGTTCCGGTATTTCTGTTTCCGCAAATATATCCACGTAACTGCCATCCAATTTCTGTTCTGCAATCGGTGCTCCCTGTATAGTAATCTCATGCATTTCTTCTTCAGATGTTTTTTTCTTAGTACCAGAAAGATTCAAATCCATAGATACACCGGATATTTTTTTATCCATACGCCGTTTGCTTTCTTCTTCCTGAGTTCTCTGACGTTCACGAGTTCTCTCTCTATGCCTGTCTGCTCCGGTCTTGGCTGTCTCATACACTCTGCGGCTGCTTTTCTCCACACTTTTAAAGAAAGATTTTTCCGTAATCAAAACAATACTGATAATGGCAAGTATCACATCTATCACATAAGCACCAATCACTCCAAACACAGCCGAAAAAAGTTTTGCAAACATGGCACCTAAAATCCCGCCTCCGGTCTTTTCTGTTTTAGAATATGTAAAACATTCAAACACTGACATATTTTTCAAATTGCTGACAAAGGTCAGCTGAAAAAAGGTACACAAACATAAGAACAATAGAATCCATGCAAACAGTTTTATTGCCGCAATTTGATTTCCCTTATTGGAAATAAAAAAAGCGGTTCCTAAAAACAGGAATACAGGCATTACATAAGACATGAAACCAAACATTCCAAACATAAAGGAATTAACCACATCTCCAAAGGCTCCACCTACTTTAAAATTACCAAGCATTAAAAGAATAGCAATTGCCAACACAATTAATAACACTACTTCATCTCTTAAAAAGCTATTTTGTGTCACAGCCATGGTTTCTTTTCCCTTCGTGGACTGATTTTTCTTTGTACGTGCAGCTGATGCCTTTTTATTTCCTGCTTTACTGCCCTGTCCACTTTTCTTTGTGGCCGCCATTCTACCCCCACCTTCACATTTCAATTAAAATCCAACGTTAAATATTAAGTACCAGTAAATCATTTTAACGAAATAACTGCTAATTGTCAAACATTAAAATCTGTTTCTAAGATAAGCCATCCAGTTCTTTCGTGAATTCTTCCATTTCGATTTCAGATGGAAGGCGAAGATCGCCTCTCGGACTTACAGCAACGGTTCCCACTTTCACCCCATCCGGCATACAGTTTCTCTTAAACTGCTGACGGAAAAATCTAGTATAAAATACTTTCATCCATTTCTTAATTTCATCTGAACTGAATTTGTATTCTACACTTTGTTCCACTGCCCTGCAGCAAAGGCGGTACACTTCCTTTGGTGCCATTCCAAAACGAAGTGTATAATATAAGAAGAAATCATGAAGCACATACGAACCAACAGTATCCTCTGTTTTCTGGGCTATGGTACCATCCTCTTTTGGCGGCAGTAATTCCGGGCTTACCGGTGTGTCTACAATATCCTGGATTACTTCTCTCATTCCCGCAAACCCCTTTTCTTCCATGTGCATGCCGATTTCGTACACCAGTGTTTTTACGAGAGTCTTAGGAATACTTACATTAACGGCATACATACTCATATGGTCACCATTATAAGTACACCATCCCAATGCAAGTTCAGATAAATCTCCGGTCCCGATGACAAAACCGCCTTCTTTGTTTGCCAGATCCATAAGAATTTGAGTACGTTCTCTTGCCTGACAATTTTCATAAGTAATATCCATTACAGACTCATCTTGACCAATATCTTTAAAATGCTGCCTTACAGAATCTACAATACTAATCTCACGAATATCGCAGCCTAAAATGTTCATCAATTCATGAGAATTATTTTTTGTTCTGCTGGTTGTTCCAAATCCTGGCATGGTAACCCCTATTACTGTTTTAGAAGGAAGCCCTAGATTTTTTACTGCCTGAGCCGAAACTAACAAAGCAAGAGTGGAATCCAAACCACCGGATACCCCTACCACGATACAGCGGGATTTGGTGGCTTCTAATCTTCTCTGTAAACCTGCTACCTGTACATGAAAAATAGAAAGACAGCGTTCTAGTTTGTGAGTTTCCGGTACAAATGGGGTAATAGATACTTTTTGTAATATTTCCCCTGTACCATTATCCACAAAGGAAAAAGCTGCTGTAACCTTCCGGTAATCTTTTCTGTTATTGTTCCTACATACTCCATAAGATTTATTAACTAACCGATCATGGCGTATTTTGGTCAGGCTAATATCGGATAATATAATTCCTTCTTGAGAAGCAAATGGCCGAGACTCTGCCAGCAGCTTTCCATTTTCCAAAATCATATTATGGGCACTAAAAACAATGTCTGAGGTGGATTCATACAAGCCCGCTGAAGTATACACATAGCCGCAGATATTTGCCGCTGTCTGGCTCTTTAACATCATACGGCGGTATTCTTCTTTGCCAATCACTTCATTGGAAGCAGAGAGATTTAAAATAATCTCTGCTCCGTTTAGTGCAAGCATAGTTCCCGGAGATACGCTGGTCCATGCATCTTCACAGATTTCCACTCCTATCCTTACTTTTTCTTCTCCATTGGTAAGTTCAAAGATTAAATCGTTTCCAAAAAAGGTTTCGCTTTTATCAGTTAAAGTTATGGTTTTATTTTGTACCACTCCTTCGCTGAACCATCTTTTTTCATAAAACTCACTGTAATTTGGCAGATACATCTTCGGTACAATTCCAAGTATCTCTCCGCGGCATAGAAAGGCAGCACAATTATATAATTCATTTTCATATTCCAAAGGCAATCCCACCACCAGACATGCACCCGGCTGTTCTTTGGTAAGCTTTTTAAGATCAAGCAGTACCTTTTGGGCACGGTCAATCAGCAAACGATTTCCAAATAAATCTCCACAGGTATATCCAGTAATAGAAAGCTCCGGTGTCACCAAAATATCACACTTATCCTTCAAATCCATGTACACGGACTTAAGTTCCTCATAATTTTTTTCTGTATTTCCAATGTGTACCCTTGGCGATACACACCCAGTTCGTATATAATTCATTTCTTTTCTCCCTTTCTGCTGTTTGCGGTCATAGCATCGTTATCATCTTACCGTCCTTTCACCTATTCGTCAAGTAAAGCTGAAAAATTCCTTTATACAAGGTGACGCGATAATATTATTTTTCTATCATTTCATGAATTTTTTTCATTGCCTGTTGGATTCCCCCAACTTCATTAATAATCCCTGCCTTTACAGCCTCTTCCCCCACCAGAATAGTTCCCAGATCTTTGGTTAAAATCCCAGTGTTCAGCATCATATCTTCTATCCTCTGTTTTGTTGTATCTGAATGACCCGCAATAAAGCTGACAATTCTATCCTGAATCAATTTAAAATAATCGTATGTTTGCGGTGCCCCGATTACGGTACCACTCATGCGCACCGGATGGATAATCATGGTTCCGCTAGGCACGATAAAAGAATAATCCGTAGCCACTGCCAGCGGCACACCAATGGAATGGCTGTCACCAATCACTAAGGATACGGTTGGCTTGCTCAAAGATGCGATCATTTCTGCCAGTGCAAGTCCGGCTGAAACATCGCCCCCTACCGTATTAATCAAAATCAATACCCCTTCAATTTTTTTGCTGCTTTCTATAGATGCCAGCTGGGGCAGTATATGCTCATATTTTGTACTTTTTGTATTAGAAGGAAGGTTTTCATGACCTTCAATTTCCCCAATAATTGTCAGTAAATGTATTTTATCAGAAAATTCATCGCCCTCCATTACCACTTGACCAAATTTTTCAATTTTTTCATCTTTCAAACCTTCTGTTTCCTGTTTTATTTTTTCCACTTCGACCCGCTCTTTCTCATTGTTATTAATTGAATCATTCCGCTGCTGCATATTTTTCTCCTTCTGCACATATATATTACTAAGAAAATATATTTTATATACTTTCCTTTACGGTAAGTGAAAGTCCTTCCATCGTAAATGCTTACAATATGTGGAACACAAAAAGGAAGTCCTTTTCGACTTCCTTTAGTATCTGCAATCTATGTAATTCTATTCTTTTGATATAAATTATACATGTGCCATTGCCTGCTCTAAATCATCAATAATGTCCTCTGCATTTTCAATTCCAACAGACAAACGAATTAAGTCTGGCTGCACGCCTGCTTCCACAAGCTGTTCTTCTGTCATCTGGCGGTGAGTATGGCTTGCAGGATGCAGTACAGAAGTTCTTGCATCTGCCACATGAGTAACAATAGCCGCTAGCTGCAAATGATCCATAAATTTTTCCGCAGTGGCACGATCACCCTTTAAGCCAAAAGAGATAACTCCGCAAGTACCATTCGGCATATATTTTTGGGCAATTTCATAATATTTGCTGCCTTCCAGTCCTGGATAATTAACCCATGCAACCTTAGGATTACTTTCAAGATATTTTGCTACTTTTAATGCATTCTCACAATGTCTTGGTACCCTCAAATGCAGCGTTTCCAGACCAATATTTAATAAAAAAGCATTCTGTGGTGACTGAATGGACCCTAAATCTCTCATAAGCTGTGAAGTAGCTTTTGTAATGTATGCCAGCTTTCCAAACTTCTGTGTATAAATAATCCCATGGTAAGATTCATCCGGCTCTGTCAGTCCCTTGAATTTGTCATGGTTTGCTTCCCAATCAAAATTGCCGCTGTCTACAATACATCCGCCTACACAGGCTGCATGACCGTCCATATATTTTGTGGTAGAATGGGTTACGATATCTGCCCCCCACTCAAATGGACGACAGTTGATCGGTGTTGCAAATGTATTATCGATAATCAACGGAACTCCATTGGAATGTGCAAGTTCTGCAAATTTCTCAATATCTAAAACGGTTAAAGCTGGATTTGCAATTGTTTCTGCAAATACACATGTAGTATTTGGCTTAATTGCCTTCTGCAGTTCTTCCAACGGTGCATCCGGGTCAACAAAGGTAGCTTCAATTCCCAACTTTTTCATGGTTGTTCCAAAAAGATTGAAGGTTCCCCCATAAAGTGCAGAAGAACACACCATATGGCTTCCAGCTTCACAGATATTAAATACTGCATAAAAATTTGCTGCCTGACCGGAAGAAGTAAGCATTGCTGCTACTCCTCCCTCTAGGCTGGCAATTTTTGAAGCCACTGCATCGTTGGTGGGATTCTGAAGTCTGGTATAAAAATAGCCCGAATCCTCTAAATCAAATAAACGTCCCATCTGCTCACTGGTATCATACTTAAAAGTAGTACTTTGATAAATAGGCAACACACGAGGTTCCCCTTTAGAAGGCTTGTATCCTTCTTGAATACATTTTGTTTCTATCTTATATTGATTCATAGCTTCCTCCTATTGTTGCAATAAATATTCAGCTTCCAACCCAAGCACCATATCACTGTAGATTTCCTTACACTCTTCCTTTTTATTTTCTTCTAATAGGCGGATACATGGTGATAAGTATTGGGTATATATTTGCTTATAAATTTCATCTCTGTTACTCTGTCTGTTAATTCTCTTTACAATAGATGGTGCAATGTCATAGTATGCATTAACAATTTTTTCACCGTCCTGTGTGGAACGCAGATAGGTATCCCTATACTCACGCAAGATATTCAGTTCGTAACAGTCATCTTCTTTTCCCAGACTCTCACATACCGCTGTAGTAATATAACATAATTTATTGCGAAAGCCTGCATTAATTTTATGAAAATCAGCCTTACTAATCTGATATTTTGGAAAAGCTTCCTGCCAGCCCTGCACAACACATTCTGTAAAACCATTCATAGCTTCTCCTTTGTATTTCAACATTGCAGGAATCATATATACGGTAAGCTTCAGATTATCATCAATCAACTTAGCTTCACGCCCACTTTTTTCCGCTTTTGCCAAAAGCATCTTTTCTGTTTCTACCAGTTGATTTACCATACTCTTAAAAAATCTTTTCTTATCTAAACTGGCAGTATATAATCGTTCAATGGCCATATACTGTTGGTAATGTTTGTTATAATATTGTTCAAAGGCTTCTTTATATGTATCCTTTTTGAATTTCTCCACACCCTCATTATAATCAAGCATTGTAGGTAATGCTTCTAATACTTCATTTAATTCCTGATTATATTCATTCTTATCCATAATTTTTACAACGATATCCTTCTTCACTGTTTCCATAGCTTGCTTCACGTCAATTTCCTGGCCGCAGTAATTGCAGTGTATTCTCTCCGGATCTGACGGAATTTGTATGGTGCCATAACATCTGGGGCATTTCCCTTCTGTAAATATCATATTGGCTCCTTCCACTTTCAAAGATATACAACAGTATCTACAAAACTTTTTGTATTATAGCACACTAATTTTAAAAAGCAAAGATTTTTTTTCTTAATATTATCAAAATATGAATTTTTTGTTAATTTTTTTTCGTTTTTTACAATGTAAAAGCTTTTTTGCACATACTTTTATGCAAAAAAGCTTTTGTTTTTGCTGGATATTACTCATCCCAATTATGGTACACCATCTGAACATCATCGTCTTCGTCCAACAAATCCAACGTACGCTGAATATTTTTGATATCCTGTTCATCCGTTAATTCTACATAAGTCTGGGGAATCATGGTCACTTCTGCTTCTACCATTGGAATTCCAGCATCTTCTAACGCCTGACGTACCGCACTGAAGTCCTCCGGTGAGGTTAATATCTCAAAGCTGTCTTCTTCTTCATTGAAATCTTCCGCACCTGCATCTAAAGCAGTCATCATAAGCTCATCTGCCTCACCATCATAAGCTTCCTTATCAATGATAATCTGTCCTTTCTTATCGAACATATAAGATACGCATCCCTGTGTTCCTACATTACCATGACCTTTAGTAAATGCGTTTCGTACATTCGCTGCTGTACGGTTTTTGTTGTCTGTAAGAGCATCTACAATAATAGCCGTTCCGTTTGGACCATATCCTTCATATGTAACCGCCTCATAATTCACACTGCCTGCATCTCCAGCTGCTTTTTTAATACCTCTTTCTATGGTATCATTCGGCATATTATTTGCCTTAGCCTTTGCAATTACATCGCGAAGTTTGCTGTTGTTTGCCGGATCTGGACCGCCTTCCTTTACTGCTACAGCAAGTTCTCTGCCTATAATAGTGAAGATTTTTCCCTTTGCCGCATCATTTTTTTCCTTTTTATGTTTAATATTCGCAAATTTTGAATGTCCTGACATACACTTCTTCCTTTCGTTTCCATTACTTAAATAACGCACATCGAATATTCTACCATTCTTTTATTCCATTGGCAAGTCCTGCTGTATCTTTTTCTTCACCTTTACACTGCCGATTTTTTTATTATCAATGGATAATATTTCAAATTCATATCCCTGATATTCAATAACCGCAGTTTCATTTTCCTCTGGAATATGTTCTAACTTAGAAATCAGCAAACCGTTTAACGTATCAAATTCTTCTTCTACCTCAATACCTAATATTTCTTGTACTTCCTGTAATTGTGCCATTCCATCCATAAGGAAGTCTTCTTCCCCAACCTTTGTAATTGCATCTTCTTCTTCATCGTATTCATCCATAATATTTCCTACAATTTCTTCCAAAATATCTTCCATGGTAACGATTCCCGACATCTGACCATATTCATCAATTACAATTACCATCTGCTGTTTTTCATTTTGCATTTGTTTAAACAGTTCATGAATATTTCTGGTTTCAGGAACGAACTTTGCTCCTCTGATTAAGCCGTCAATATCCTTCACTTTCCGCTCTAAAAGTCTGTTGTTGTCATGTATGGCAAAGGCATCCCGTAAATGAATGATTCCTATAATATCATCAGGTTTTTCATCATACACCGGATATCTGGACTTATTTTTTCCAAGCATAAATTTTAATGTTTCCTGTAAAGTGGAATTGCCATCTACTGCCACCACATTCACCCGGTGCTTCATAACATTACGCGCTTCTTTTTCATCCAATTCCACAATATTACTAATCATCTCAGCTTCATTTGCATTCAGCACCCCCTGCTCTTGCCCCTCACTAACCACGGATAAAATTTCTTCTTCCGTCAAGTCCTCCGGCCTGACTTTTATTTTTATACCAAACAGCTGATAGATTATTTTAGAAATAAGCTTCAATACTTTATCTGCCGGTATGACCAGGCCTATGAAAAAGGCAATAATGCCAATTAAAAAACAGGGGTAATTTCCCTCCATATGTTCTCCTTCCTATGTACATAACTCAAGACTTATATTTAATGCCACATTCACTTTTATTAAAATATCCTCATCTAAGTGGCATATTTTATCTTTTAATCTTTTTTTATCAATGGTTCTCAGCTGTTCTAACAAGATGACTGAGTCCTTTACCATATCATATTTTCGGGCATCCAGTTCCACATGTGTGGGCAGTTTCGCCTTATTCATTTTTGATGTAATTGCAGCACATATTACTGTTGGACTATGTTTATTTCCCACATCATTCTGAATAATCAGCACCGGCCGGATTCCCCCTTGTTCTGAGCCCACTACCGGACGTAAATCTGCATAAAAAATATCTCCTCGTCTTATAATCACTTTTTCCACTCTCCGAACTACTTTAAACATATTTTTAAAACAAATAAATTTTGCTTTTATACTATAAGTTTTTCCGCTATTCTTTAAGTGTATTCATAAAACGTTCTTATTTAATCGACATTATTTTCATGGTCGCTATCTAAGCCATGTTACTTCACTGTCATGATAATAATCCTTGCATGCCACTATTTTCCCATTTTCCAGATACAATCTTGGCACCCTTTTTCCAATATCACAAACCAGTTCATAATTAAATCTCCCTGACATATCTCCCAATTCCTCGGCTGTAATCTGCAACCCTCCATCACATCCAAGAAGCGTTACCACGTCTCCAACATTTACATCTGGAATATCTGTCACATCTACCATCATCTGATCCATGCATACTCTGCCACAAATTTTCGCACGCTGTCCATTAATCAACACATAACCTTTATTTGATAATGATCTGGGATAACCGTCACCGTATCCAACGGGAATAGTTGCAATTATCTTTTCCTCTTTTGTTACATATGTATGACCATAGCTGATTCCTGTCATTGGAGCAACTTTTTTTACATGAACCACATGACTTTGTAAACTCATCAACGGCTTTAATGGTACCCTGTCTTTTTTTACTTCATCTGACGGCATTAGTCCATAAAGAATGATTCCAGCTCTTACCATATCAAGATTTGCCTCAGGCATATCCATAATCGCAGCACTATTAGAACAATGTCTTACCGTAAGTTCAATTCCTTCTTTTTCTACACTGCGAATAAATTCCTTAAATCTCATTAATTGAAAATTTGCTGATGTTTTATCCTTAAAATCTGCCTTGGCAAAGTGAGTAAAAATACCCTCAATTTCAACATTGGGAAGAGCCGCAATCTTCTTAATTTCTCTTAAAGAGGCATTGCTCACAGGGAATCCGATTCTTCCCATTCCGGTATCTAGTTTAATATGTATTTTTGCGGTTTTCTGCTGCTTTAACGCCTCATAGGATATGTCTTTTGCCATTTCATAGGAAAATACCGTCATACGAATTTCCTGTTTGATCAGCATTGTATATGCATAAGAAAATACCGCCCCAAGAATCAACACAGGCTTCTTTATATCTGCTTGCTTTAATATATCAGCTTCCTCCGCAGTAGCTACCGCATATCCCCATATCCTATGATCTTTTTCAAGGCACTTTGCAATCGGAATGGCTCCGTGTCCATAGCCGTCGGCCTTAATTACAGCTACCACACTAACCCCTTTACTAACAGCAGCTTCAATGGACGAAATATTATATTTTAAGGCGTCTAGATCAATTTTTGCACATACTCTCTTATATCGTTCCATATTTCTCACTTCCTTATCTTATAATATTATGTAAATTTCCTATGATATCTCTGGCAGTCATACTATAGCCGCCAAATTTTTCCTGTGCTGCTTCTCCTGCCAACCCATGAATGTATACTCCCAGACAGGCTGCTTCATACAATGGCATTTTTTGCGCCAATAAACCGGCAATAATACCTGTAAGTACATCACCGCTTCCACCGGTGGCCATTCCGCTACATCCAGACAAATTTAGGTAACACTTATTTTCCTGCTTTCCTACCACAATAGTTCTGGCATCTTTTGCCGCTACAATACAGTCATAATACTCTGCAATTTCTTTTGCAGTGGCAATGTGTGCTCTCTTTACTTCCGAAACTTCTTTTCCACTAAGCCGTGCTAATTCTTTCATATGAGGTGTAACAATACAAGGTGTTTTTTTTGCCTTCAGCCATTCTGGATGCTTTGCCAGTATATTAATGGCATCTGCATCCACCACACAAGGTTGCATGGCATTTGCCATAGTATATTCCACCAATTTTTCAGCCTGCTTTGACAACGATAATCCGGGTCCCAGCACTACAACATCCGCTTTTTCTATTGACCGTTTTAGTTTTTCTAAAGAATCCGAAATATCTTTATACGTGGTCAGCACCGCTTCCGGAATTTGCTCCTGCACGATTACCCTGTTTTCTTCCACAGTAAAGACTTCTACCAAACCACATCCTGTGCGATATGCACTTTCTGCTGAAAAAACGGCAGCACCTGCCATGTTTTTGGAACCAGCTATGATTAGCACTTTCCCGAAAGTTCCTTTATGTCCGTTCTCTGCTCTACAAGGCATCCTTTTGATATCTTCTGGCCCATAGCAGAAAATATCCGGCTTTATCTTTGCTTGTTTTATTGGCTGTGATGAAATACCAATATTTTTAATCACCACCTTACCTGCATACAGCCTGCCCATGTCCATATATAAACCGGGTTTACCATACTGAAATGTGATGGTTTTGTCTGCCTGTACTGCGCACCCTAACAGTTCTCCGCTGTCAGCATCAATCCCCGAAGGAATATCAACAGCATAAACAGCTACTCCTTTCCGGCTAACTTTCTTTTTGTTTATCCATTGGATGGCACTCTGAAATATCCCTTGAACCGGTCTGGATAGACCAATACCAAAAAGTGCATCTACAATTACATTATATTCCTGTGTCAGAAAATCGTCATACATTTTTATGGAAATTCCCATTTTTTCTGCTATAACCATCTGACGTTTCATTTCCTCAGAACACTTTTCTAAATTGCCTGCAATCACAATCTGAACCTGTGCCCCCTGCTCCTTTAGGATTCTTCCTATGGCAATGCCATCACCGCCATTGTTTCCTGTTCCCGCCATAATAACCGCTGTGATTTTCTCTGGCAGATGATCTTTTAATATTTCCTGCACCACCGACAATGCTGCACGTTCCATAAGGACAAGAGAAGGAATTCCAATTTCTTCTATTGTATATTGATCACATGCCTTCATTTGGCTGCTGTTTAATAATTCTTTCATTCCGGCTCATCATTACTTTCTAAATCAAATATTTCAATTACTTCTGGTCCAAAAATATTATGCATATATGTATACATCATTTTATTTTTTAATTCTTTGTCCTGTTTGCGCAAAACATTCTTTTTTAATTCTATTCTAATATTATTTATCCACTCTGTTATTTGTTTAATTTCATCTGCGTTATTATGGAGCTGCTTGTGACAGTAATCCATGGTTTCCAGCATCAACGCTACATTTGCTGCCTTTAATTTTGCCGGAACCTCCAGTAATTCATTTTCACAAGTTTCTATTTTCTCATTGATTTCCAAAATCAGCCGCTGGCTTTCTTCCATTTTTTTCACCTGCTGCCTGCTTTCTGTATCTCCCATATTAGAAACGATTCCATCCATCAGCCTTTTTTTCAGTTTTTTTAAATCCTTAATATCTGTACGCAAAGCTGCTTCCCGCTTTATATATTCATTGACTTCTTCCTCCAGCGAAACAATATTAGAAGGCTTATTTCCCTCAGGAAACAGCTTATGCCATTTATGTTCCAACGTAAGAACAGCTATTTTTTTGTTTTTTAAATAGGCCGTATATCGTTCTCTTTCTTCTCCTGTCATGTATCATGCCCCCATACATTTTCCATTTAGTTTTTTCCATGTTCCTGTTCATAGC
>CASEML010000025.1 GCA_949289145.1 uncultured Eubacteriales bacterium
AAATAGTAGAAGAGAGTAGTAGAATCTGCACTATGAAAGGTGGCAAGAGACATCTTGGGAGAGGATAAAGATTTTTGCCCTTTCAGGATGAAGGACGTTGCCCCTGAACAGTATCCTATTCCCAGGCACCCCTATTTATCCTGAAAAGGCAAAAAGGAGCAGCCTGAAAGAAATTAAAAACGAGAGAAAGAAAGACCTTGTAGAGAGGGAAGCCCCCTAGCTATGAGGTCTTTTGTATTAGAGAAAAGCCTTGAAAAATAAGGAAATAAAGAAAGAAAAATAGTAGAAGAGAGTAGTAGAATCTGCACTATGAAAGGTGGCAAGAGACATCTTGGGAGAGGATAAAGATTTTTGCCCTTTCAGGATGAAGGACGTTGCCTGAATACAGTATCCCAGTAAGTGAAATAGAGAGAATTAAATTGGACCTTGAAATGAGAGTGAGCTCTCGTTTGAGGTCCTTTTTACTGGGGAGAGCAAAAGCTTAAATTTTGGCATGAGGTTTTTGGAGAATATAAATGTAAATGACTATTTTCATGCTTTGGGATTTGTGTTAAAATGGGACAATAGAAAAGTAGATGGAAATTAAAAAATTAGCGAATGAAGAAAGGAGATAATAATATGAGCATTGTGATGAACCTATATTATACAGGGATAAACGGCAATGCCCGCAAATTTGCCGAAGAAATGGAGAGCAGCGGGACAGCCGACTTAATTCGCAGGGAAAGCGGCAATGAGCGTTATGAGTATTTTTTGCCGATAGATGATCCGGAAACTGTTTTGTTAATTGATATGTGGAAAGATCAAGAATCCATTGACATACATCACGCTTCTCCAATGATGGAAACCATCGCACAGTTAAGAGAAAAGTATGATTTACATATGAGAGCAGAGCGGTATGTGACAGATGAGCAGGGAATTCCGCATTCTGATACGAAATTTATAAAAGAATGATAAGGTATCAGATAATTCTGATTTTGCCGTAACAAACAGTGGGGAGGGAAAGATAGTATGCAGCGAAATGTGCGTATGGAAGATATTTCTGATGGAAAATTATATACAGCCAATGATTTAGTAAAAGCAGATACAGGAAATTGTGAAGGTTGTTCTGCCTGCTGTAAAGGCATGGGGAAATCTATTGTGTTAGACCCTCTGGATATTCAACGGCTGACAAATCATCTGGGAAAAACCATGGAAGAACTGCTAAACAGACATGTGGAATTGAATGTGGTGGATGGCATAATTTTGCCCAATCTTAAGATGACAGGCAAGGAAGAAGCCTGCAGTTTTCTAAATCAGGAGGGAAGATGTGAGATTCATGAGGCAAGACCGGGAATCTGCCGCTTATTTCCGTTGGGAAGAATTTATGAAAATAATACATTTCAGTACTTTTTACAGATACATGAATGCAAAAAGAGCCGTACCAAAATAAAAGTAAAAAAGTGGTTAGATACACCGAACTTAAAGAAATATGAAGAATATATCTGTAAATGGCATTATTTTCAGAAGGATTTGCAGAATATGATGGAATTCCAACCGGATGAAATGAGAAAAAAAGTCAGCATGTACATATTGCAGGAACTCTATTTAAAGCCTTATCCTATGGAGGCAGGATTTTATGAAGAATTCGAAGAACGGCTTTGCAAAGCAAAGAAAGTATTCCTTGTAACAGTTCAGCCTTGACGGTTACTATTTCTTAGTATAGAATGATGCTTTTCATAGATTTTTCTTATTACTTCTGTTATAATGAGTAAGATATGTAATTGTCAATATATAAATATGTAAGAATGAAAGAGGTAAAAATATGAGTAAAAAATATGCAGATTTCACATTGGAGCATAGTTTCGTGACAACCATGGAAATAAAAAGAAAATTAGCAGCGGGAAATACAGGTATTAAATGTAATGCAGGCATTACCATTAATGTAAAGCCGGAAGAAAAGAATCCAAAGTCCTGTTTGGTAGTGCTGAGAACCACCATTACCGGAGAAAACGATATGCTTTCTACCATATTTGAAATGGCATTTAAGATTCTTTTGAAGAATGCAAAAGAAGCAGAAAACCTTATGAAATTAAAAGGCAGTGTAGCAACGGATTTGTATGACATTATGAACAGCAAGATTAAGAATGTAACGGAAGAGCTATATGAAAACGGTATGGAATTACCACCGCTTTCAGCAGTAGTAAGCTAATCTTATAAGAGAGGTATAGGGCTTGTGAAATATATATCAAAGATAGCTGCTGTGGTGGGAATGACTGTTTTTTTGCTTACAGGCTGCGGAAACACTGAACGAAAGGAAGCTGTAGAAAATATTAATGATTTCAGTCAGGAATATGAGGAAGCCAAAGATAATATTGCATTGGATAAGAGGTCAGATTATCAGCTTCTTGGAGAAAGCGTACAGGCGCTTTTGGATATTTCCGAAGAAGATTCAGGAGAGTTAGAAACAGAAGAGCAGATTGCACAGGCAAACGAACTGGTGGAAGAACTGCGCATAGAATTATATGAGTTGACAGGAAGCGTGGAAGAAAGTCAGGAAGATTCGGAAATAATGGGAGAAACTGTGGAAGTAGTAATCACCTTTCGCAATGATTCTCAAACAGGGGCATCTTCCCTTTCTATTATAGAACCACAAAGCGGCACGGAAAAAGAGTTGGATAGTTTTGAAGCCGGAAAAAAGATTGAAACAACAGTTAAGCTTCCGGTAGATGCATTGAAGATTAGCTGGTATTTGTATAATGAAACCGGTGAATGTACGGTGCAGGAAACCACCAATCTTGAGGATATTAAGAGTGGAGCCACCATCTATTATACAGAAGATGGTGTGTATACAGAAGTATATTAAAAAGAGGCGCAGATTTATGTTAAAAAAAATTGGAAGAAATGATTTGTGTTGGTGCCAGAGCGGGCGAAAGTACAAGTCATGTCATATGTCATTTGATGAGAAATTATCTCAGTACAAAGAAAAGGGCTATCAAATTCCTTCCAGAAATATGATAAAGAATCAGGCACAGCTTCAGGGAATCCGGGAAAGCGGGAAAGTGAATATTGCAGTATTAGATTATGTGGCGGATCATATTCAGGTAGGAATGTCTACAGAGGAAATCGACCGGATGGTATATGAAAAAACAATGGAGTATCATGCAATTCCTGCCCCATTGAATTTTGAAGGCTATCCCAAAAGTGTGTGTACTTCTATCAATGAAGAAGTGTGTCACGGGATTCCCTCCAAAGAAATTATTTTGAAAGAGGGTGATATCGTTAATGTGGATGTTTCCACAATTTATCATGATTATTTTTCAGATTCCAGCAGAATGTTTTGTATGGGTAAAGTAAGTCCAGAAAAACAAAAATTGGTGGACGATACCAAAAAAGCCATTCAGGTGGGGCTTTCTTATGTAAAGCCGTGGCATAGAATTGGGGAGATGGGAAATGCCATCTACGAATTTGCAAGAAAGAACGGTTATTCTGTGGTTCGGGAAGTAGGAGGACATGGTGTGGGAATAGAATTTCATGAAGAACCCTTTGTCAGCTACTGTTGCTCAAAAGAAAGCGGCGTACTTATGGCACCGGGAATGGTCTTTACTATTGAGCCAATGATTAACTTGGGCAGAAGTGATATTGTTATGGATCATGAAAATGGATGGACCATTTATACAGAAGACGGTATGCCGTCGGCACAGTGGGAAGTGACAGTGGCAGTAACAGAAGCGGGATATGAAATACTGGCGTATTAACCTTGGTTAATACGCCAGTATGATATTATAGAATCTTTTCAATGGTAATATGTTTATTTTCAGGTTTGGACAAATCAAGGAAACCATTGGCTAGTTGGATCAATGGTCTGGACAATGCCAATTTATTGATCAAAACAACCTCTCCCTTTCGCCCGTCACTTAACAGAACGCGATTGTTTAAATAAGTGTTTACGATATGCTCTAAAAATACCAGAATATATTCTGGATCATATTTCTGAAGTCCTTCCTTTTCGAAAATATCTACTACGGAAAATGGTGATATAGGCCCTCGGTAGACCCGGGCAGAGGTCATGGCATCGTAGACGTCAGCAATACTGATCAGCCGGGCAAAACGGTCAATTTTATTATATTTCAAACCATAAGGATAACCGGAACCATCACAGCGCTCATGATGCATTAATGCAGCGTACTTCACAGCTTCCGGCAATGTCTGAGATTCCAGTATTTCATAGCCTTTCACCGGATGAGTTTTAATAACTTCAAATTCCTCAGCCGTCAGTTTACCGGGCTTTTTAATAATAGAGTCAGGAATTGTCAGTTTTCCCAGATCATGCAGCATACCCGCCAAAACCAAGGTGTCGGAATCTTCTTTCGAAAGATTCAGCCATTTTGCCAGTACACTGCAGATTAATGATACATTAAGAGAATGTACATAAGTACTGTCATCGTATTCTCTCATATTATGTAGCATATCAAAAACGTTGGTGCCATCAGCTTTGGAAAATGTAGCAGCTGTTTTTTCTAATAACTTATCCACGTTAATAGGTGTGTTTTTGGTGACTACATCATTAAATTCATCCCGGATTACATATACATTACTGATAAATTCTTGTTTGAATTCCTGAAAAGTACGTGATGATTTTAAGCGCTCCCCGTAGGAGGGAGAAGAAATTGATTCCGGCGCTGTTTCATTTTCTGAAATTCTTACATAGCGAATAGAATAATCATATAATCTATTGATAATATTTGAAGTAAGGACAGTACCTTTTGGGACTACCAGCTGGTTCTGCATATTATAGATATCCATTCCTACCTGCATCCCGGGAATTAAATCCCGAATACTTAGAAGTTTCATGCTTTTTCCCCCTTTTCCCCATTTATATTAAGAAAATTTTGTAAAAATATATTAGAATTATACCTCATAAATAGAAAAAAGTCTAGCGTTGATATAGTTCAATCTTACCAAATGGAGGTTGTAAAGCCCTCCATTTTTTGCTATTATAAATTTATATGAACTCATTTTTCAGAATAGAAAAGTAAAATATAAAAAAGGAGAGGCTGCATGGATATTTTGATTCAAAACGGAAGAATTATAGACCCTGCTTCAAAACGTGATGAGGTGGCGGATGTTTACGTGGCAGATGGAAAAGTAAAGGCAATCGGAAAAGATTTAAACGACCCTGCGGAAAAAGTAATCGATGCCACGGGGCTATTTGTTATGCCGGGATTTATTGACTTACATGTGCATTTAAGAGAACCGGGCTTAGAACACAAGGAAACCATAGCCACTGGTGCGGCAGCAGCGGCAAGAGGCGGTTATACCACTATTTGTGCCATGCCCAATACGAAACCTGTGGTAGATTCCAGAGAAGTAGTGGAAGCTATTTATAAAAAAGCAGAAAATGTGAAATGCCATGTGCTTCAGGTGGGGGCAGTTACCAAGGGACAGGCAGGTAGAGAATTGGCAGATATTCGTGAAATGAAGAAAGCAGGCATTTGTGCCATCAGCGAAGATGGAAAATCTGTAATGGATTCTAAATTATACCGGCAGGCAATGGTGATTGCAAAAGAGGAAGATATTCCGGTGTTTGCTCATTGTGAGGATAAAAATCTGGTGGGAAAAGGTGCTTTAAATGCAGGAAAAAAGGCAGAAGAACTGGGGGTAGAGGGAATCACCAATGCGGTGGAAGACATTATTACAGCCAGAGATATTTTGCTTTCCAAAGAAACCGGTGCCAGACTTCATTTATGCCATTGTTCCACTGAGGACAGTGTGCGTATGGTAAAAGAAGCAAAAGAACAGGGATTGAAGGTTACAGCAGAAGTTTGCCCCCATCATTTTACATTGACAGAAGATGATATTGTGGGAAGTGATACCAACTATAAAATGAATCCTCCCCTTCGCAGTAAAGCGGATAAGGATGCGTTGATTGCAGGACTTTCTCAGGACATTATGGACGTGATTTCTACAGACCATGCCCCCCATCATGCAGAGGAAAAGGCAAAATCCATGGCAGAGGCTCCATTTGGTATTGTGGGACTGGAAACAGCATACTGCCTTGCAAATTCAGAACTGGTGGCAAAGGGACATTTGACAGAAAAGCAGCTGGTAGAAAAAATGAGTGTCAATCCGGCAAAAGTGCTTGGTATGGATAAGGGATGTATCGATGTGGGAAAAACGGCAGATATTGTGATAACTGATCCAAAGGAAGCGTATGTGATTGATGTGAATGAATTTGCTTCTAAGGGAAAAAATACACCGTTTCATGGAAGAAAAGTAACTGGAAGAGTAAAATATACCATTTTGTCCGGCGAAGTTGTATATGAAGATTAAGTGAGCGTAAAGGAGAAAGATAATGGCAAAAGATGTAATTATCGCATGTGATTTCAGTAGTAAACAGGAAGTAGCAAATTTTTTGGATAAATTCAAAGAAGAAAGTCTTTATATCAAAATCGGGATGGAGCTTTTTTATGCAGAAGGCCCCTCTATCATCAAAGAAATCAAAAACAGAGGACATAAAATTTTTTTGGACTTAAAGCTTCATGATATTCCCAACACAGTAAAGAAAGCCATGAGCGTACTTTCCAATTTGGAGGTGGATATGTGCAACGTACATGCAGCAGGAACTGTTGCAATGATGGAGGCGGCACTTCAGGGACTGACAAGAGCAGACGGAAGCAGACCATTATTGATTGCAGTAACGCAGCTTACATCCACCAGCGAAGAAAGAATGAAGCAGGATTTATGGATTAATGAACCAATGGACAAAGTGGTTATGCACTATGCACAGAATGCAAAAAAAGCAGGTCTAGACGGTGTGGTCTGTTCTCCGCTTGAGGCGGGAAAAGTGCATGAAACCTGTGGGAAAGAATTTTTAACCATTACACCTGGGGTACGATTTGCAGACGGTGAAAAGGGTGATCAGGTAAGAGTAATGACTCCGGCTCAGGCAAGGGAAATTGGTTCTGACTATATTGTGGTGGGACGTCCTATTACAGCAGCATCAGATCCGGTAGCTGCATATCACCGCTGTGTAGCAGAATTTTTAGGGTAATCGTTAGAAACCAAACAAATCGATGCAGCGTAAGGAGCATTCCTGTAATTCAGAAATAATGCCAATTGAATAAAAGAAAACCTCGAAGTACAATTAAGGTGTTCATCTTGGCGGATGAAAAAACACTTTAACAATACTGGAGGTTTTCAATAATGAATTTAACACAGAA
>CASEML010000026.1 GCA_949289145.1 uncultured Eubacteriales bacterium
CCTTTGATGTGGTTGATGTTTGGTCGCGGATATTATATCAAAAAATGGAGGTCAATGCTCTTTTTATTTGCAAACCTCCAATAAATCAAGGTTTTAATAAAGTTAGAACAATAAAAAAGAGGTAGTTTTTGACACTACCGTGCGTTTGTAGGAGGTAGACTTTATGGAAGAAGAATTAGACAGAGGATATAACTGGTATATAGTAACTATTTTGCTTTGTGCCATCAATATTCTGGTATATCTTTATAGTGTATTTTTTATGGAGGATGCTTATCTTAGCGGCGGAATTAATTATGACATGATTATAAATCGGAAGGAATATTACCGTTTTTTAACCAGCATATATCTTCATGCAGACATTTCTCATATAGCTATGAATATGCTGGCTTTAGTGGCGGCGGGAATGTTGGTGGAATCTTATTTAGGTTCCCTGAAGATGGTGATTATTTATTTTGTGTCAGGGTTTTGCGGCAGTATATTATCATTAATATTTCAGAATCCCGAAGAGCATGTGTATTCCATAGGTGCTTCAGGGGCGATTTTTGGTGTATTGATGGCAGCTGCATTAATACAGAATAAAAAAGAGGGAAAGTCTTTCGTAAGAGCAGTATTGTTTGTAATCATTTATGCTGTGGGAACATGGTCACAGGGAATTGACTTGTTAGGACATGTGGGGGGCGCCTTGGGAGGTGCTCTCTCGGGGGGAGTTGCATGTATTCATTTTCAAAAAGATTATAAAGAAGAGAGGATCAAGACCGTATTTGGTTGTGTAATAACTGTTATAATTTCTCTAATTGCCTGCTATTTTATTCTTGATTAAATAAATAAAAAGAAGCGAAAATTCATAATTTCAACACATTTTGCCCATAATTTCAACACAACAGCCCCATATAATGGGTTCATAAAAATTCATTATTTATGACAGAAATAAAAGGAGGTCTTGTTTTGAAGCTGGGAAAAAAGAAAAAAGAGCAGACAACGGTAGAGGAGGAAATGAAACCAAAGAAGGACATCAAGTGGGTAGGACGTTTTTTGAAGCATCATAAGAAAATTACAGCACTGATTTGCATTGTAGTTATAGGGTGTGTAGTTGGTGTTACCGTACTTGGGAATATGAAAAAAGTGCCGAAATCAGCAGGGGGCATGGCATATGAAACTATGACTTTGGAAAAACGTGATATTTCTAATTCTATCAGCGTTACCGGAACCATTGCCAGTGCGGACAGTCGTACACTCACATCAACTTTAACCAATATAGATGTGGAAAGTTTAAATGTGGAAGTAGGAGATACGGTAAATGTAGGAGATGTGCTGGTAGTATTTGATGATTCGGATTTAGAGGATAGTTTATCGGATGCAAAAACCAGTTTGTCTGTAAGTCAGGCACAGACAGCTAATGAGTTAGAATCAGCGCAACGTTCTTATACAGAGGCCAGTGAATCAGCAGAAATTTCAGCTTCCAGAGCTGCGAAAAGTGTATCCAGTGCATACAGCACATATACAAAAGCGGTTGCGACAGAAGCAAGTGCTAAACTGGCTTATCAGGAAGCTGTAGAGGCAGAAGAGGCGCTGGAAAAAGAAACAGCCACATTAGAAGCGAAAGTAACAAAATTAGAAGCAGAAATTGCTGAATTAGAAGCGCAGTTAAAGAGCGCTGAAGAAAGTGAACAGTCTAGTATCCAAAGTAAGATTACAAAGAAACAGACTTCCTTAACTACTGCCCAAAAAGAGTACGAGGAGAAAAATACAGAATATAAAACCGCACAGCAGGAAACAACCACTGCAAAACAGACTTATGAACAGGCGGCAACTTCTCTTGAAAGTTCTTATTCTGCATATACAAAGGCGGTACAGGACCAGGAGGATACCACAAGAAATAATGAAAGCAGTCTGGCAAATCAGGCATCTTCTCTGGAAAGTACCAAGTTAAATGCAACTAACAGTTCTAAGACAGAAGAAGATCAGGTAGAATCCCTTCAGGAGCAGATTGAGGACTGCACAGTGACCGCACCAATTTCCGGTGTAGTTACATCTCTTTCTGTGTCAACGGATGAATCCTTTGCCGGTGGCGAAATTCTGATGATTCAGGACAATAGCAGTTTTATTGTAGAGGCCAGTGTAGATGAATATGATATTGCAGACATTGAAAAAGGCATGAGTGTTGTAATAAAAACAGATGCAACTGGTGATGAAGAATTAGAGGGTGAAGTAATCTATGTAGCACCTACGCCAACCAGTTCAAGCAGTTCAAGCAGCAGCGGCATGACGGCTTCCAGCAGTTCGACTTATGAGGTACAGATCAGTGTAAACACTTCTAATGACAGATTAAGGATTGGTATGAGTGCTAAAGCCAGTATCTTAACAGAGTCAAGAGAAGATGTATTTGCTGTTCCATACGATGCTATTGAGACGAATGCTAACGGAGAATCAATTATTTATGTGGTAGATACTACTGGAAAAGCAAATACCCAATTACCAGACATGGATGATACAACAGCAACGACAGAGGGAACAGAAACGTCATCAGACGAAGGCAGCGAAACAAGTGATGAAAAAGAGAAATCCCATGACGGTGAGAGACCTGAGATGTCAGAGGATGGTCAAATGCCGGAAAGAGGAAGCGGTGAAATGCCTGATATGAGCAATAATGGTGATAATTCCGGAAGTACACAGAATAAGAGAGCCATTGTGGTTGAAGTAGGGTTAGAAAGCGATTATTACACAGAAATCTCCAGCGATGAGTTAGAGGAAGGAATGTTAGTTATCACAGGAACCTCAGCACAATCCTCCGTTTCCGATAAGTCAGACAACAGTGATATGAGCGGAATGTTTGGCGGCATGGGCGGCGATATGGGCGGGGGCTCCCGAGGTGGAATGTCCGGTGGTGGTCCGGCTGGAAGATAGTCTGGAGGTGAAAGCATGTCAGAGGTTATTATTGATTTAAAACATATTATCAAACGTTTTTATGAAGGTCAGACCAATGAACTGGAAATTCTTCACGGAATTGACCTGACGGTAAAAAAAGGTGAATTTGTATCCATTGTGGGCGCTTCCGGCTCCGGTAAAACAACTTTAATGAACATCATAGGAATCTTGGACAGGGCCAGTGAAGGAAGATATATATTAGATGGCTTAGATGTAAGTCAGGCCAAGGATAAAGAACTATCTAATATCCGTAATGAAAAGATTGGTTTTGTTTTTCAGACATATAATTTGATCGCCAGAACCAGTGCTTTGAAAAACGTAGAACTTCCGATGTTGTATGCCAAGGTTCCTAGAAAAGAACGAAGCAGGAGAGCTAAGGAATTATTGGAATTAGTAGAAATGGAGCAGCGTATAGGGCATAAACCTGATGAATTATCCGGCGGACAGAAACAGCGAGTTGCTATTGCAAGAGCCATGGCAAATGATCCATCTATCATTTTGGCAGATGAACCTACCGGTGCTTTGGACTCTAAGACTGGGCGAAAGATAATGGATCTATTCCATAAATTAAATAAAGAGCAGGGTAAGACGATTGTGTTAATCACTCATTCTCCGGAGCTTGCAGCGGAAACCGGCAGGATTATCACCATAAAGGACGGCAATATTATTGGAGAGGAGGGGGGAAATGCATGTTAGTCTTAGAAAATATATGGCTAGCTTTGACCAGCCTTATTGCCAATAAAATGCGTGCCCTGTTAACCATGCTTGGAATTATTATAGGAATTGGTTCGGTCATCGCTATAATGACAGTGGGAGATTCTATTACCAATTCCGTTACTACTTCTATGCAGTCCATGGGTGCTAATAATATTACGGTAGGTTTACAGCAGAAAAGTACACAGGATGAAGTGACAGAGTCTGGCATGAAATTTGAAGGAGGTTCCAGAGGGCGCAGTATGTCGGATGATGATTATATTACTGATGAAATGCTGAATGAGTTAAAGGAGACCTATGCAGATGATATAGATGCTATTTCTTTGAGTGAGTCTGTGGGAAGTGCAACGGCAGAGGACGGAAAATTATATGCCAATATTAGTATCACAGGTGTAAACGATGGCTATCTGACTGCCAACGAATTGAACTTGGTGGCGGGAAGAAGCCTGACTGATATGGATCAGGAAAAGGCAAAAAAAGTCGCTATTGTGTCAGATAAACTGGTGAATAATTTGTTTGATGGTGACACCAGCGCAGCTATTGGCGAAACCATTGAAGTTACGCTAAATAATAAGTATTTCATCTACACCATTGTAGGTGTTTATGAGTATAGCGCCTCAGCTTCCGGATTTTCTTCAGATTCTGAGGAGGATATCAGCACAGAAGTATATATTCCATTAAAAACGGCACAGGCACAGAATCATAATACTTCCGGTTATACTCAGTTTACTATTATTACCAGTGTGAATACGGATTCCACCTCTTTTCTGCAAGCAGTAGAAAGCTTTTTTGATCAATATTATGCAAGAAACGAGGACTATCAAATCAGTGCATACAGCATGGAATCCATGATTTCTTCTATGACGGAAATGCTATCTACAATATCTATAGCCATTGCAATTATTGCAGGAATTTCACTGGTGGTAGGTGGTATTGGTGTTATGAATATTATGCTGGTATCCATTACAGAACGAACTAGAGAAATCGGAACTAGAAAGGCGCTAGGAGCAACTAATGGTTCCATTCGTTTTCAGTTTATTATGGAATCGGTAGTAATTTGCTTATTAGGCGGCTTTATAGGGATTGTTTTAGGACTGGTACTTGGCTCTGTGGCAGTGAGAGTTATGGGATATGATGCAAGTCCAAGTGTGGCAGGAATTGTTTTCTCGGTGACCTTTTCCATTTTAATAGGAGTGTTTTTCGGATATTATCCGGCCAATAAGGCTGCCAAGATGAATCCTATTGAAGCATTGAGGTATGAATAATTAGCAACAGGTGTGATTTTTTCGTATGAGCATAGGCTGGGTTATGGGAAATGCAGCAGGGGAACTATGTGGTGAGAACAAAAAAGGGGCATTAGTAATGACAAATTGATTTACATTTAAAAATTAAAATAATAAAAATGGCTGTCAAACTGCGACAGCCATTTTTTCTACCCGGTGGTATAAGCCGATTATATCTTTTTAGTATAATTAAAAAACACATGTCCCTGCAAAATATAGTATTCTTTTCCAGTGTACACACTGAAAAATCTTGTAGTCTTTGCATAACTTACTGCCCAGAAATTTTTCCAAGTAAAATTGGAACGTTTAAAGCTTGGGACGCTGTTGGTATGATTGTTTAGATCATTTAAGATAACTTTTGCTGCATTTTTGCAGTCTGCGGAAACCAGATTATAGTTTTCTAAATAATGGGTTAAAACTCCGGTTCTGGCAGGCTGGAACTGATATTGCTGATAGATAACTTCCTTCATTCCTAAAGAAGATGTCATACGGTTTGCGATCACATATCCCACCGCAAGGTGTCCTTTATATAAAGTAATGGTTTTCCCGTTAAGTTTCCCTTTCACAGGATCATTTTTCTGATTGCCTGCTTCTGCGTAGATAATGGCAGCAAGGAGTTTTTCTTTGCTGACCTTTGGATCAGAGTAATATTGAATCTGCATTTTGGCACCCTTTACGATTACATAAGAAGCCTCCTTTTGCAGTGCGCCGTTTTTATTGAAAACCGCATAAGTACGATCTATCTTTTTTACAGTACCATCCTTTGACGGCATATATTTGGCACCAGTTTTGGAATCAAAATAATATGTAACACCATTTAATTCAATAAATCCGGTCTGCATGATGCCGCTTTTGTTAAAGTAGTAGTATTTCTTGTTAATCTTCTTCAGACCAGTTACCATAACACCTTGAGAGTTAAAATAATATTTTTTTTTGCTGACGGTCTGAAATCCGGTTTGCATGACTCCACTTTTGTTAAAGTAGTAGTATTTCTTGTTAATTTTCTTCAATCCAGTTTGCATCACACCCGATGAATTGAAATAATAAGTTTTTTTCTTAATAGTTTGAAATCCAGTCTGCATGACTCCTTTACTGTTAAAATAATATTTTTTGCTTTTGATGGTCTGAAATCCGGTTTTCATAACACCATTTTTGTTAAAGTAATAGTGTTTTTTGCTGATTTTTCTGAGTCCGGTTAACATTTGCCCGTTCTTATTAAAATAGTAAGTTCTTTTATTTATTTTTTGGAAGCCAGTCAGCATAACTCCATGTTTATCAAAATAGTAAGTTTTGCGGTCAATTTTCTGAAAGCCTTTTAATTTTTTGTTGTTCTTATAATAGTAAGTGTTCCCGTTTCGAGTAACAAAACCATTCTTTGCCTTAGTATTTGTTGTTTTTGCCGTCGCAGCAGTTATGGTCGGTTCTGTACTGGAAGCCGAAGCTGATAACGGAGCAAAAAACAGGCATGCCAATACAAGAAAAAGCGGCATAATAGTAAACTTTTTCTTCATGTGTTCCCTCCTTATTATTTTTACGCATTATATTTTAACATATATTTCGACAAAAAGTGTGAGAAAATTATGGTAAAAAGGAAAGAAAAGAGGGGATTGCAATCATTTCCCATTTACTGTAATATGAAAAAAAATCAGGAGAGGAGCAATGAAAAATGCGTTTAGGTGCACTGGAGGCCGGCGGAACAAAAATGGTGCTGGCGGTAGGGAGTGAACAGGGGGAGGTTTTTGAAAAAAAGACGTTTCCTACGGATATACCGGAACATACTATACCGGAAATTATTCATTACTTTAAGGAAAAAAATATAGAAGCTTTGGGGATAGGGACTTTTGGACCAGTGGATGTACGGGAAGATTCTCCAACCTACGGAAGAATTTTGGATACTCCAAAACTGTCATGGAAACAGTATGACTTGAGAAAGAACCTACAGGAACAGTTGCAGGTGCCGGTGAAAGTGGATACGGACGTAAATGCGGCCTGTCTTGGAGAGATGACTTTTGGAGATGCAAAAGGACTTTCCGATGTGATTTATATTACCATTGGAACAGGTATTGGAGTAGGTGCTGCAGTGGAGGGAAGGTTATTGCATGGAATGTTGCACCCAGAGGCAGGACATATTCTGATCAGGAAAGCCCCGAAGGATTCTTATGGAGGAAAATGTCCTTACCATAAAACATGTTTGGAAGGGCTGGCATCGGGTCCGGCAATAGAGGAGCGATATGGGAAAAAGCCATGGGAATTGTCAAAAAATGCAGAAGTTTGGGAATTAGAAGCAGACTATATAGCTCAGGCAATGGTGAATTATATTCTCACATTATCTCCTGAAAGGATCATTTTAGGAGGGGGCATTATGCATCAGACACAGCTGCTGCCTTTGGTTCGTCAGAAAACCTTAGAATATTTGGCAGGTTATTTGAATACACCACAGCTGCAAAATATAGATGCCTACATTACCCTGCCCTCCTTAAAAGATAATCAGGGAATTTTGGGAGCTTTACAGTTGGCAGCAATGGCAGTGCAGTAAGAGGACGAAACAATGGAAGAATTATACAGAAAATTAGAGAAATACCAATATACGGATTATTATCCTTTCCATATGCCGGGGCATAAGAGGAATATGGGTGAAATGTGTAATCCTTATAAAATTGATATCACAGAAATCGAAGGTTTTGATGATTTACATCATGCAGAAGGAATTTTGAAAGAATGTCAGGAAAGAGCGGCTGCGCTCTATGGAGCGGAGGAAACACATTTTCTTATTAATGGAAGTACCGGAGGTATTTTAAGTGCTATTGCAGGAAGTGTAGAGCGGCGTGGAAAAATAGCTGTGGCAAGAAACTGCCATAAGTCGGTGTACCATGGGATTTTATTAAATGAATTAGAGGTCTGTTATTTATACCCAGAATATGTAGAAGAGTATGGCATAAATGGCGGAATTTTGCCGGAAGATGTGGAAAAGTTATTAGAGCAGGAAAAGGATATTCAGGCAGTGGTAATTACTTCTCCTACTTACGAGGGAATTGTATCCGATGTGGAAACAATCGCGAAAATCGTGCATACTAGAAAAATTCCATTGATTGTGGACGAAGCTCATGGGGCACACTTTTATTTTCATGATAAATTTCCAAAAGGAGCACTGCAGTGTGGGGCAGATATTGTAATCAACAGTGTTCACAAAACTCTGCCGGCTTTTACCCAGACGGCTTTAATTCATATGCAGGGAATGTTGGCAAACCGGGAAAAAATTCGCAAATATCTAGGAATTTATCAGACAAGCAGCCCTTCCTATATATTAATGTCCGGTATCAGCCAGTGTATGGATATTATGCAAGAACGGGGTAAAGAATTGCTGGAGCAGCTGTACCGGAATTTGCGTGATTTTTATAAAATAAATGATAAATTGATAAAAATCCGTGTTGTCACAGATTCCATTAAAGAATATAATAGTATATGTGATTTTGATATTTCAAAACTGGTGATCAGTACAAAAAACACTAATATAACAGGGAAAGAACTCCAGAAAAGACTAAACAGAACGTATCATTTGGAACTGGAAATGGCTTCTGTTTCCTATGGTCTTGCAATGACCAGTGTTGGTGACACAGAAGAAGGTTTCAAACGGCTTGAAACGGCACTTTTACAACTAGATAATACCCTGCAGGAAAATAGAGCTGCTAAAACTTTGTGGAAGGAAAAACTTTCTGGAAAGACAGTATACAATATTGCACAGGCGGAAGAACTTCCACAGGAGCAGATTTCTATAGAAGCATGCTGCAACCGCATTTCTGGGGAATTTGTGTATATGTATCCACCGGGCATACCAATGTTGTGTCCCGGAGAATTGATTACAAAAGAAATATATCTGCTGTTGAAGGAATACAGAGGGGCAGGTATTATTTTTCAGGGATTGGAAGATGAAAAATCAGAAAAAATCAAGGTGATTACCGAAAACATAAGGGAGAAAGAAGTATGAACAAGAAACAGATTATAAGTTTACTGGTGGCAGCGGCAGTTTTTGTGGTTACAGGTGTTGCCAGTGTAACAATCAACACATGGTCTGAGATAAAGCAGGCACAGAATCAGAAAAAGACAGAAAGTGCTTTCAGCAGTCTGTTCAAGAGTACGGAGGAAAGTCTTCCTTCCGAAGATTATATTGCAGTGATCAAGGTGGAAGGAACTATTTACAGCGAACCAACAACTACAATGTTTGGTGAAAGCACAGGATACGATCATCCAGCTACCATGGAATATGTGGATAAGCTGATGGCTGATGACAATAATAAAGGAATTCTTCTATACGTAGATACACCGGGTGGTGAAGTGACAGCATCTGATGATTTATATTTAAAACTCATGAAGTATAAGGAGGCAACCGGAAGAAAGATATACTGCTATTTTGCAGATCAGGCTTGTTCCGGAGGATATTATATTTCTATGGCTTCCGATGAAATTTATGCCAATAGAAATTGCTGGACCGGTTCCATAGGTGTTATCATCAGTCTTACTAATATGAAAGGACTGTATGACAAACTGGGGATTCAGGAAATTAACGTGACAAGCGGTGCTAATAAGGCGATGGGGTCTTCAGGGGAAGATCTGACAGAGGAACAAAGAAATATTTTACAGTCTTTGGTGGATGAAGCTTATAACCAGTTTGTGGGTATTGTGGCAGAAGGAAGAGATATGGATGTAAATACAGTAAAGAAACTGGCAGATGGACGAATTTATTCTGCGAATCAGGCTCTGCAGAATAAGTTAATTGATGGAACCTCTACTTTTGAAGATTACAAAGCAAAGGTAGAAGCAGAAGTGGGAGAAGGAATCTTATTCTATGAAAAGAATGACAGTGATATGAGCCTGGCAAGCCTTTTCTCTACCATTCAGCAGTTAAGGGGCCGTTCTGATGCAGAGGTTATCAGTGATTTACTGGAAAATGAAGGGAATGGAGGACTGATGTATTATGAATCAAGCCTCAACTAATTATGCAGGATTCTTCATACGCCTGGCGGCTTATTTGATTGATTTGCTGCTGGCCGGCGGAATTATTGCCATGATCAATATACCTCTTTGGATTGTGAAATTGTTGGTTTCCGATAGTGTGGTATTTACTAATATTCTTTTTGGCTATGATATTTTTGATATTATAAATTTTTGTCTGCTCAGTGCTTACTTTATTATTATGACATATACTTGTGGCAGAACAGTAGGCAAGATGTTAATGAAAATAAGAGTAGTTTCCGTAAATAGTCAGGAATTAACTTTCGGACAGATATTTTTCCGGGAAGTTATTGGAAAGTATTTGTCTGGTATCCTTTATTTAGGATATATTCTGGTGGGAATTGACAGTGAAAAAAGAGGAATTCACGATATAGTTGCGGATACCAGAGTTGTGTATGATATACGGTAAAAAATAAGTTTGTATTGCCTGAATAGGTATAGTATGGTGAAAAAACAACTGCCAGCATTATCATGCTGGCGGTTGTTATGAATAGGGTTCTATGATATACTTATTAATAATGCATTTGAGTATGAACTACTGGTGATTAAGCAAGGAGAAATCATGGGAAAAATATTTTATCTGATGGGAAAAAGCTCCTCAGGAAAGGATACAATATATCAAAAACTTTTGGAAGATAAAGAACTGAATTTAAGAAAAGCTGTGTTGTACACTACCAGACCAATCAGAGAAGGAGAAACAGAGGGTGTTGCTTATTATTTTACCAGTGAAGAAGAATTGGTAAAGTTGCAGAAGGAAAATAAAGTAATTGAAGTGAGAGGATATGATACCATAAAAGGAATGTGGTATTATTTTACTGTAGATGATGGTCAGTTTGCAGAGGAACAGGGAAATATTCTGATGATTGGAACCTTAGAGTCCTATGAAAAAATGAAAGAGCATTTCGGGGACAGAGTAGTGCCGTTATTTGTTACCGTAGAAGACGGCGAACGGTTGATTCGTGCCATTCGCAGAGAACAGCAGCAGAAAGAGCCGGTGTATGCAGAAGTGTGCCGGCGTTTTTTGGCAGATGAAAAAGATTTTTCTCAGGAAATATTGGCTGAAAATAAAATAGAGCGTTTTTTTGAAAATAATCAATTGGAACAATGTGTCAAAGACATAAAAGAGTTTATGAAAAATTGTAAATAATCCGATATAAAAGGTAGACATAAAGTGAAATTGTTTGTATAGTTAAATGGTTACAGATAGAGACAGGGGGAAGCATATGGATATTAAGGTAAATAGTGCGCAACCAGTGGCACAGGCAGAAACAACTACAAAAGTCGGTGAAAGCGACAGCCAGTTTAAGTTTACATTGATCAGTCATATAGAAGAAAAAGATTTACAGCAAAAACTTAATGGTCTTATGGAGCAGATTACCAGACAGGGTGAGAAAATCTCTAAGCATATGGATATTAAGGATATGAAACAGTACCGCAGTCTGGTAAAAGAATTTATGAATGAGGTGGTAAACCGTTCTCATGAATTTTCCAGAGAAAATTTCTTGGACAGAAGGGGAAGACACCGGGTATACGGAATTGTAAAGCTGGTAGATAAGAATTTGGATGAGTTAGCTGGAGAGCTTGTGAAGGAAGAAAAAGACAATATCAATATACTTGGAAAGATCGGAGAAATCCAAGGATTATTACTAGATATTCTGGCATAGGGAGAATAGGAAAGGAGGTAGGATATGGCAGGGTTTGATGATATTATCGGGCATGAGCAGATTATTGAACATCTGCAGAATGCCATTGAATTAAATAAGGTATCCCATGCATATATTATTAATGGAGAAAAGGGAACAGGAAAAATGCTGATTGCAGACGCTTTTGCAATGACATTGCAGTGCGAAAAGCAGGAGCGGATTCCCTGTTTGAAGTGTCGTTCCTGTAAACAAACACTTTCCGGAAATCAGCCGGATATCATCCATGTTACCCATGAGAAACCGGGCAGTATCAGTGTAGAGGAAATTCGAAGTCAGCTGAATAATGATATTCAGGTTAAGCCTTACAGCAGTCCGAGAAAAATATATATTATTGATGATGCGGACAAGCTTACAGTACAGGCACAGAATGCACTGTTAAAAACCATTGAGGAGCCGCCGGCTTATGCAGTTATTATCTTGCTTACCTGTAATTCCGGAGGGCTGTTGCCAACGATTTTATCCAGATGTGTGCAGTTAAACATCAAGCCGGTACAGGATAAGGTATTGAAGCTCTATTTAATGGAGCGCTTAAAGGTGCCGGACTACAAGGCAGATTTAAGTGTGGCTTTTGCTAGAGGAAATGTGGGAAAAGCAGTGGCACTTGCTTCTTCTGAAAATTTTGATATGATTAAGAAAGATGCCCTTGATATGCTGCGGTATTTAGAGGATATGGAAATCTATGAGGTAGTAGAATGGGTGAAAAAAATTGCGGATTATAAATTGGAAATCAATGATTTTCTAGATATACTTACCGTATGGTTTAGGGATGTGTTATTATTTAAGGCAACCAACGATGTAAATATGTTGATATTTAAAGAAGAGATTCAGGAAATAAAGAAAAGAGCAGCACGCAGTTCCTACAGTGGATTGGAGGAAATTGTGGGTGCTATCGAAAAGGCAAAAGTAAGGCTTAATGCCAACGTTAATTTTGATCTGACCATTGAGCTTATGCTTCTTGCCATTAAGGAGAATTAGAAAATGGTAAAAGTAATCGGTGTAAGATTCAGAACGGCAGGAAAAATATACTTTTTCAGTCCTTTGGATTTTGAAATTCACAAAGGAGATCATGTAATTGTAGAAACTGCAAGAGGAATAGAGTATGGAACGGTGGTAATTGGACCGAAGGAAATCGAGGAAGACAAGGTGGTTCAGCCTTTGAAACCTGTAATGCGTGTGGCAGGTCCAGAGGATGATGTCATTGAAGCTAAAAATAAAGAAAAAGAAAAAGAAGCTTTTACGATCTGCTTAGAAAAGATTAAAAAGCATGGGCTTCAGATGAAATTAATTGATTCGGAATACACTTTCGATAATAATAAACTGTTATTTTATTTTACAGCAGATGGAAGAATTGACTTTAGAGAATTGGTAAAGGATTTAGCCTCCGTGTTTAAAACGCGTATCGAGTTAAGACAGATTGGTGTCAGAGATGAAACTAAAATTATGGGCGGAATCGGTATCTGCGGGCGTCCTTTGTGCTGCCACACTTATCTGGCAGATTTTGCACCAGTGTCTATTAAGATGGCAAAGGAACAAAATCTTTCCTTAAATCCAACTAAGATTTCCGGCGTATGCGGAAGGCTGATGTGCTGTCTGAAAAATGAGGAAGAAACTTATGAAGAATTGAACAGCCGCCTGCCAAATGTGGGAGACTTTGTAACTACACCGGAAGGATTAAAAGGAGAAGTTTCCAGCATCAGTATCTTGAGACAGTTAGTAAAAGTTATTGTTACCATTAATGATGAAAAAGAAATCCGGGAATATAAGGCAGACGAACTGAAATTTAAGACCAGGCGAAAGAGAGAAAAGATTAAACTTTCTGCAGAGGAATTAAAGGAATTAGAGGTTTTAGAAAAAGAAGAACGCAGAGAAGAAAGGGTGTCAAAGCTGGATGACAATTAATTTGAAAAGTCAGGAAAGAATTGACGATCTGGGCAGAAACGGTTATAAAATTATTCAAAATAAAGAAAAATTCTGCTTTGGCATTGATGCAGTGCTGCTTAGTGATTTTGCCAAAGCAAAGTCTGGGGAGCGGGTTTTAGACATTGGCACAGGAACAGGGATCATTCCTATTCTTATGGAAGCCAAGACTCAGGGAGAACACTTTACCGGGCTGGATATACAGCAAGAGAGCATTGAGATGGCGCAGCGAAGCGTTGCCATGAATGGACTTTCCGAAAAAATTCATATGGTGTGTGGTGATGTAAAAGAAGCAGTGGACATTTTTGGAACTGCTTCTTTTAAAGTGATAACCACAAATCCGCCATACATGACGGGAAGCCATGGCATTGTAAATCCCAAGGAACCAAAGGCCATTGCAAGACACGAGGTATGCTGTACTTTAGAAGATATTCTGAAAGCATCAGCAAAGTTATTAAAGGAACGGGGAAGGTTTTATATGGTGCACCGTCCATTTCGTCTGGCAGAAATTATGTCACAATGTGTTAAGTATAAATTAGAACCGAAAAGGTTACGATTTGTTCATTCTTATATAGATAAAGAACCATCCATGGTATTGATTGAGGCATTAAAGGGAGGTAATTCCCGAGTTACTGTGGAACCCCCATTGATTGTTTATAAAGATATAAATATCTATACGGATGAGATTTACGAAATTTATGGATATGACAGGAGAAGTTAAATGCAGGGAAAACTATTTTTGTGCGCTACCCCAATTGGGAACTTAGAGGATATTACTTTCCGAGTGGTTCGCACCTTAAAGGAAGTGGACTTGATTGCGGCAGAGGACACCAGAAACAGTATTAAGCTGTTAAATCATTTTGAAATCAAAACGCCTATGACCAGTTATCACGAATACAATAAAATTGATAAAGCAAAGGTGTTGATTTCTAAAATGCAGGCAGGAAAAAATGTGGCACTGATTACGGATGCAGGTACACCGGGTATTTCTGATCCGGGAGAAGAGTTAGTCAAAATGTGCTATGAAGCAGGCATAGAGGTAACTTCTCTCCCTGGTCCGGCGGCATGTATCACAGCCCTGACCTTATCCGGGCTGTCAACTAGACGCTTCTCCTTCGAGGCATTTCTTCCGGCAGACAAGAAGGAACGAAAGCAAGTGCTGGAAGAAATGAAACAGGAAACCAGAACCATCATCTGTTATGAAGCGCCCCATCATTTGGTAAAAACCCTGAAAGAGTTGTGGGAGACTCTGGGAGACCGGAAATGTACCATCTGCAGAGAACTGACCAAGCGCTACGAAACTACCTTCCAGACTACGCTTGTCTCGGCATTATCCCATTATGAGAAAGAAGCGCCAAAGGGCGAATGCGTCATTGTCATCGAAGGGAAATCAAGACAGGAGATTCTTGCAGATGAACGGGAAAAATGGCGGGAAGTAAGCATTCAGGAGCATATGGAGGTTTATTTAAGCCAAGGTAAAGATAAAAAAGAAGCTATGAAATTAGTGGCAAAGGACAGAGGTGTAAGTAAGAGGGATATTTATCAGTCACTGCTGGGGTAGAAAGGCAGTTTCTGGCAAGAAAATTTGCTCTCTTGCTGGAATGGTGTATATGTAAATGTTTGGATAGAAGTGAGTGGCAGATAAGTTTAGGATGATATATATAGTAGAAAAAAGGTTGTTGTGTGAGTAAATCGAAGTTGGCGATTTTTCACATGGCAATCTTTTTCTATTTTTTAATTAAAAATGTAATTTGGAATATAATGAAAGTTTCCAGGAAACAATACTTTTGAGCATTAAAACATGAAACATGAGAAAGGAAAACAAATTATGTCATTAATAGGAAAAGAAGTAGAAGATTTTAAAGTTCAGGCATTTGTCAAGGATGATTTTAAGGAAGTGGCTAAAAAAGATATTCTTGGAAGTTGGTCTGTATTTTTCTTTTATCCGGCGGATTTCACTTTTGTGTGCCCTACGGAGTTAGCGGATTTAGCAGATAAGTATGAGGAATTTAAGAAAATAGGATGTGAAATTTTTGCAGTGTCCTGTGACACCCATTTTGTGCATAAGGCATGGCACGATGTATCCGATACCATAAAGAAGCTGCAGTATCCTATGTTAGCGGATCCTACCGGTGCTTTGGCAAGGGATTTTCAGGTTATGATCGAAGCAGATGGTATGGCTGAGAGAGGAAGCTTTATTGTGAATCCGGAGGGAAAAATTGTCGCTTATGAGGTAACGGCAGGAAATGTGGGAAGAAATGCAGAGGAACTGTTCCGCAGAGTGCAGGCATCTCAGTTTGTGGCAGAACATGGAGATGAAGTGTGCCCTGCAAAATGGCAGCCGGGAGCAGAAACTCTGAAGCCAAGTCTTGATTTGGTAGGGCTTCTGTAAGGAGGCAGCAATGAAAGAGCATCAAAGTGACACGTATTATGACTGTATTGTAATAGGTGCAGGGCCAGCGGGACTTTCTGCTGCCATTTACCTTGCAAGGGCAAAATACAGGGTGTTAGTGATAGAAAAAGAGCAGATTGGCGGACAGATTACCATTACCTCTGAAATTGTAAATTATCCCGGGGTGTTAAAAGCCAGTGGAAAAGAACTGACGAATGAAATGCGGAAACAAGCGGAATATTTTGGGGCAGAGTTTATTATAGCAAAGGTGGAAAAAATCCAGTGCGATGGACAGTGGAAGCAGGTACTGACTCCAAAGGGAACTTATGAAACTCTTGGAATTGTGCTTGCTACCGGTGCCAATCCAAGAAAAATAGGATTTCCGGGAGAAGAAAAATATCAGGGCAGGGGAATTGCATATTGTGCCACTTGCGATGGAGAATTTTTTACTGGAATGGATATTTTTGTGTTGGGCGGAGGTTTTGCGGCAGCCGAGGAATCTATGTTTCTTACAAAATATGCAAGACAGGTATATTTAATGGTGCGGGAGCCGGATTTTACTTGTGCTAAAAGTATTGCTGAGGAAGTGATGGCACACCCAGGGGTAGAAGTGCATTTTGAAACAGAAATTGTGGAAGCAGGTGGCGGAGATACTTTAGAATACGCCATTTTTTGGGAAAAAGACAAAGTCTGGGAGTATAAGGCAGAGGAAGGAAAGACTTTTGGTATCTTTGTATTTGCGGGCTATGTGCCGGAAAACTCTTTGTTTTTAGGAGGTTTGGAAACTACGGAAGGTGGTTACTTAGTAACTGATAGAAATCAGAAAACCAGCAAAGAAGGCGTATATGGTGCCGGTGATGTGTGTCAGAAAAACTTAAGACAGGTGGTGACCGCAGTAGCAGACGGGGCAGTAGCGGCCACCTCTCTAGAACGATATCTGGCAGAACAGTATGAAAAACTACAATTACCAAAACGTCAGTGGGAATCAAAACTAAAAGCAAGGGATAACAATACAGAAGGTGAAGAATATTCAGAAAGCATATCGGCAGATATTGCCTCAGGAAGTTTTTTTACAGAAGATATAAAAGCGCAACTTTTGCCGTTGCTGAAAACTTTTGAAAAGAACATTTTATTAAAAGTATCGGTGGATCACAGTGATATTTCCAAAGAGGCTGAAAATTTTGCAAAAGAATTAAGTGAACTGTCTGATAAGATATCCTATCAGATAGAGGAAAGTAAGGAAAAGGATGCACCTGCAATACGATTATGTGATCAGGAGGGGAAGGACATGGGAGGTGCCTTTCATGGAGTACCGGGAGGCCATGAATTTAATTCTTTTGTGATTACAATGTATAATATGGCAGGAAAGGGACAGAAAATAGAGCAGGAATTGTTGCAGGAAATTCACAATATTAATTGTGAAGCAAAAATTCAGGTAATAGTGTCCCTGTCATGCACTATGTGTCCGGATCTGGTAATGGCAGCACAGCGCATAGCCTTGGAAAATCACAAGATACAGGTGGATATTTATGATATGGCACATTTTCCTGAGTTAAAAGACAAATACAGAATTATGAGTGTACCTTGTATGATAATTAATGAGAAAAGAGTGTACTTTGGAAGGAAAGGAATACGGGAAATATTGGATATTTTAGGAGAAAAATCTTAAATGTTAAAGTATGATAAAAAAATATTACAGACAAATTAAAAAAATACTAGACAAATAGTAAAAGATATGTTATAGTATAGTTCATATAAGGAGAGGAACTTAAGGACGCAAAAGAAGCTCCAAACCTTATATAAATTATACCGTTGTAGTAGATTTATAAATTCCCCAAATTATAAATTTACTTACTCCCCCCTCATTATTATATAGTTTTATAAAAAGAGCGTAGCCGCAAAACGGTTCCGCTCTTTTCATTTGTGTAGATATTATCGGTGGTGATGTTGTATTGTTATTTTGGCTTAGAATAAATAAAAGGCATGATTGCTTAAACATTATAACTATGGAAATGAATGAAATTGAAAGAATAATCAATGGTAATAATCCATAAAATATGACGGTAAAATGTCAGAATTATATATACTAGGTTATGGTTGACAAACATTATTGGACGAGACGTTATAATGATGTTAATTTTATAAATTATAATTGAAATTACAATATATATATAAAAGAAATATAACAATGAAATGTGAGAGTAAGTTAGTAATGCCAAGTAGTTATTCTAAGATGGATGAAGAAGAGATGACTTATGTGGAAGGAGGAAAGTATATTATAGTTTCATGCTCAAGAAACTATCTCAACAAAACGATATGTCTATCTCAAGGAAATATGCTTGTGAATTCATGAAGAATTACTGGAATGACAGCGTTACAAATTGCACAGGAGTTATACATACATTTGCTTTATATAACTATCAAAAGGTCGCATTAATAGCAGGTGCAGCAATAGCAAGCTATTGTTATCAATATGCAAAGGATGGCATATATATTCAGGATAATGGCGATACATCTGCACGAAAAGCGGCATATAAAATGTGCTGGAACTATTTATAGAAAGAGTGTTGGAGTAATATCTTTATTCTTCTTTTTTAATGGAGAAAAAGATATTGATAACTATGGTAAGTTCGATAATTATTTAGGATACAGCAAACTTGCCATATTTCCAGAGGATGTACCCAGCGAAAACATACAGTCTTATTTTCACTTAAATCGTGATATGCCCTTAGACCCCATTTGTGAGGCCTACTTAAAATGCACGTATAGTGCAGAAGATAATTCTGAAGTGGAACGTTTAAAAAATATTTACCAGAGGGTTTTATGAAAGATATAAAATATGCGGGAGATAAGGAAAAAAATTTTACAATATATTAAAGTGCATCATGAACCCTGGGCATTACAAAAAAATAAAAAATATTACAAAATAATTAAAAAACGCTGGACAAATGTTAAAAATTATGTTATATTATAATCACAGATAAGGAAAGGAACTTAAGGACGCAAAAAAAGTTCGGGACCTTATGTAAGTTATACCTTTTATAGTAAATTTATAAACTCCCCAAATTATAAATTTACTTACTCCCCCTCATTATTATTATATAGTTTTATGAAAAGGGGCTGTCGCACTAAAATGAAAATTTAGTGCGGCAGCACTTTTTATCAAAAGATAAGAGCCGGGACTACAAAAATCCCGGCTCTTGGTGTAAAATTTATTTATGCTAACAAATC
>CASEML010000027.1 GCA_949289145.1 uncultured Eubacteriales bacterium
AACGAAGAAAGTTGTTACAACTCCTCCTCCCGTGCTTTGTAGTGTAGCTTCTTGCAAACTATTTTACAGCACAGTGTAGAGAGATGAAACACTTTCATTACTATTTGTGCCGCCAGCCGAAGGCGGCGGAATGGAGATTAAGATGAAAACTTTTGAAAAAATATGTGAGGATAATTATGGTCGGATATTTAAATACATTTTAGGCATGACAGGAGATAGAGCATGTGCAGAAGATTTGACACAAGAGGTGTTTTTGATTGCCTATAAAAAGAAGAGAAAATTTGAAAAACATGAAAAACCAGAAGCTTTTCTTTATAAAACAGCCAAAAATTTGGTGCTGGCCTATTTTAGAAAATCAAAAAGAGAAATAATAATGGAACCGGATGAAAATATTTCAGATAAAGAAGGAGATATTTTTCAGCAGTTATGTAAAAGGCATGAAGAAGGTATAGAAATAGAAATGTATAAAACAGAAGTGATAAAGCATCTTTCTGAGAAAAATAAGCAGCTATACCATAATTATTACGTGGAACATCAGGCAATGAGGGAGATTGCAGAGGAAATGGGGGTCAGTGAAGCAGCAGTTAGAATGAAATACGTAAGGCTGCGGAAAGAAGTAAAAAGGATTGTGAAAGATTTAAAATTAGGAGAATTATGAATTGTTACATTATAAAATGACTGACATATATAAGTACAAGGTTAGCGCAAGCCAAAGAAATAAAAAGGAGTGAAGATATTGAAAAAGATAGAAGTTGCAGCTTTGAAAAAAGTAATAAATCAAGAGATTGAAAATGAAAACTATGAAAAGGCAGATGAGCTTGTTCAAAAATTATGTGAATTACAGGGACTTCATATGGAAGGCGGGATGCCGGAAGCATTTGTTTTCAAATTGAAGCAGAAGGAAAAGGAGAGAAAGAGAATGAGTATAAGAAGAAATGTAATAAAGGCAGCAGCCTGCATATTATTTTTAAGTATATCTGGTGGAACTGTTTATGCGGCAGTACAGCATTTCAGAAATGTGGAGCATATGAAATATGGGCTGGAAACAGGAATAACGGAGAAGGAAGCAACGGATGAAAGTACTGTCAGTTCTATGACAACTGAAAAGCTTCCCGAAAAAGAGGACAAGGTGGAAGTGATAACTGAGGAAAAGGGGGATGAAAGTACTGCATGGATTACAAAGGAGGTACGACAAAGAGAGTACAGCGGATATATATCGGATGATGGAATTAACTGGAGAGAGGATGAACCACATATCATAGAGGAAACGGAATATTCTTATACGGATTATAGTACTGCCTGTAAGGACAATGATATTGCAGAATTATTCACAACATCATATAAGCAGAATGGAAATACTGCAGTGATACAAGAAGTAGTACAGGGCGTATTCAATCAAGTAAAGTTGGTGTCAAGTTTTGAATATAAAAATGGTAAATTTAAGGTAGAGGAATCCAAAGACTTAGAGTGGGATAATAGTAAAGAAATGGAAAATCTGTTAATTACCAGCACCGAACCGGTAACCAATCAAAGAGAATATACATCTTTGCAAGGATATACTTTTAAGCTGAGCGATGATAATGAAACAGGGATAGTGAGAACTACAACATTAATTTCTTATAATGAATATAATGTGATTCTTAGCTTTACCGATTTATCCGATCAGGAAATTTATGAGATTTTAGATACCATTAATATAAATAACCCTTGATATTTTCTAAAACCCCTCTCATGACTTTCAAGAGAGGGGTTTTTATGGTAGTATTATAAATAGGTATCTTACTGACAGTCAATATGGAGTATCATGGAACCAAAGGAAGCGAAAGAAAATGGAACAAAAAGTGCAAAAGAAACAGTGTATTACAGCTATAGTTTTGGACTTGCTGATTATAGTCTTTGGCATATTGGGAACATACATTGAATTATATGAAAATGGGCCGGGAATGTTGGGATATTATACAGTAGACAGCAATATTTTTATGGCAGCATGCTGCTTTTTGGATATTATTTATCAGATCAGAGAATTACAAGGACAGAAAAATTATGTGTGGGTAAAGGAAGTAAAATATACAGGAGTTTGCTGTATGACCATCACATTTTGTATTGTATTTTTTGTTCTGGCGCCTATGGGAGGATTGGAAGGTTATCAGCGCATCTTTTTTGAAGGAGCGTTGAAATATCAGCATTTTCTTTGCCCCATACTTTCCGTAGCTTCTTATCTGTTTATAGACAGATTTCAGGTCATTTTAAAAAGAAGTATGGTGTATGTGGCGTTGATTCCTACCATCATTTATGCTGTAATAACTGTAAGCCTTAATATTGCAAGAATTATGTATGGACCTTATCCATTTTTATATGTATATGAACAATCCGTTGGCATGTCTTTTTTTGGGGGTGTTTTAATTCTGGGCATAGAATATTTAATCGTATGGTTATTATGGAAGATAAATCAAACTGTAAAGAAAAGAAATCAATGAGATTTAGGGAGGAGAGTTATGAAATTTAGTGTAAAAGAAGATGGCAAAAGGATTGCTGTTATCTGCATTGCCGCAGTTATTATGGCAGTAAATATCAAATCTTTTGTAGGAACCGGCGGATTATATCCGGGAGGAGCCACAGGGCTGGCTCTTTTAATACAGCGGGCAGCGGAAATATTTGTTCATGTGACAATCCCGTATACTATAATCAACATAGCGTTGAATGCCATTCCAGTGTATATTGGATTTAAGTTTATTGGAAAAAAATTCACCCTGTATTCCTGCCTTATGATTGTCCTCACTAGTATACTGACGGATATGATACCAGGGTATATCATTACATATGACACACTGCTGATCAGTATTTTTGGGGGAATCATAAACGGATTTGTAATCAGCCTTTGTCTGATAATGAATGCAACTACAGGAGGAACAGATTTTATAGCAATTTACCTGTCTGAGAAAACAGAAGTGGATTCTTTTAATATTATACTGGGATTTAATATAGTAATTCTTATCTTGGCAGGAATTTTGTTTGGGTGGGACAAAGCGTTGTATTCTATTATTTTCCAGTACGCTTCTACTCAGGTATTGCATATGCTTTATAAAAAATATCAGCAGGAAACTATATTTGTTGTTACTAATCGTGCCAAAGAAGTATATGAAGCAATTTCTAAAACTACTCATCATGGAGCAACTATTATAGAGGGTGAAGGTTCTTATGAACATCGAGAACGAAAAGTAGTATATTCGGTAGTTTCTAGTTCAGAGAGTAAAAAAGTAATTGCAGCTATTAAGGCAGCAGATTCGGCAGCCTTTGTAAATGCAATAAAAACCGATCAGTTGTCCGGAAGATTTTACCACAGACCTAATGAATAAAATATATTGCTTTATCGTGACACTTACCTTGCGTAATGCCTTATGCTATAGGTATCAGTTCATGAGCGATATCATTAGAAAGAGGGAAATAAAATGCAGAAAAATTATATACGGCAGAATCAAATGGGGAATGTTATGCACGAAAAAACAGCAAAATCAATTTTATCAGCTGAGAACGGTATGAATATTTACAGAGGCTGCACTCATGGCTGCATATATTGTGATGCCAGAAGCAGCTGCTATCAAATGCATCATCAATTTGAAGATATCGAAGTAAAAATAAATGCCCCGGAACTATTGGAGAAAGCGCTAAAAAGTAAACGGAAAAAATGTATGATTGGAACAGGTGCAATGAGTGATCCATATCTTCATATAGAAGAAAACCTTGGGCTTACAAGAAAATGTTTGGAGATTATTGATTATTATGGATTTGGCTTGTCCATACAGACAAAATCTGATAGAATTTTAAGAGATTTAGATTTGCTAAAAAGTATTCATAAAAAATCTAAATGTGTGGTACAAATGACAATGACTACATATGATGAAAAATTACCGGAAACTGGCTGAACATTTTCCGGGCTTAAAAAACACATACATAAAGAAGTTTGGAACTGCTTATCAGGTGCCGTCACCAAAGCGGAAACATTTAAATGAACTTATAAAACAACAGTGCAGGAAAAATAATATTGTATGCAATACAAACCAATTGTTTGAGTACATGCATTTGTATGAAGATAAGCAGGCAGGAGAACAGTTGAGTTTGTTTGATTTGTTTTAGTTATGGAGGAAGAAGATTAAAATTAAGACCTTATAAGAAATGTGATGCAGAATACATTGCTAAGTGGATATCAAATGAGAAATTATTTTATCAGTGGTCTGCTGGCATGATAGGAAAATATCCGATGACGGCTCAAGATTTAAACCAACATTATGGAAAAATGAAGGATAATGCCGACTTTTGGCAGATGAGTGCATGGAGTTGGGAATAAAACATAGAAAGGAATATGAATAGTCATGAAAAGGAGGGAAAAGTTATATGAAACGATATGTTATTTTTGCATAGCAGTGGCTATGGCAAAAAATAATTTGTGATAGCCGTTGCGAATCCTAATATCAATATTTTATTTTAGGAGGGCAAAATGAGCTATAGAAAAGCAGAAAAAAGGCGCAGATGGGGAGAGCAGACCATGATACGTGAAGAATTGAAAAAACGGAATACAAAGATTGCAGAGGATTATAAAAGCGGTATAGGAGTAAAGGAATTAGCGGTAAAATACCATTTATCAGAAAAAAGCATCCAAAGGATTTTGCGTGAAAATTAAAAATATATGGAAAATGAGCCGGATTATGCAAGAAAATGATCCGGTTTATTTTTGGTGCAGAAGTAGCTATGGCGCAAAATTAATTCGAAAAATATTTAAGGTAGGAAATAGAAGGAGATGGGAGTAAAATAATAGAAAATAATATTTTAGGAGGAAACTTATATGTGTGAACCAGTTTATTTTGCATAGCAGAGGCTATTGCAGGTAAATAGAAAAAACAGGGCAGTAGCCTTTGCAGATCCGCAAAAATATAATAAGGAGATGCAATATGAGCTATTGTAAAAAAATATATAAAATAACCCCCAAAACTTCCTATAAAATCATTCGAAATTGTGCTGGCTGTGGGGAAAAATCTGATTATATCAATACAGAGCGTTTCAGAGTAAACGCAAATGGAAACAAAATTGATGTTTGGTTGATTTACCAGTGCGAAAAATGTAAATACACTTATAATTTAACTGTGTATGAACGCATAAATCCAAAGCTGATAAAAGAAAAATATGAAAAGTTTCTTAGAAATGATATGGAATTATCATTATATTACGGAACAAATAGAAGTTTTTTCAAACAGAACAAGGCTGAGATTAACATGGAAAGTTTGGAATATGAAATAGAAAGAGTGCATGTTATCGAAGAAAAAGCCATAGGAACACAGATAGTGATTGAGAATCCATATGAATTAAAATTACGAACAGATAAGGTTTTAGCAGAAATTTTAAAAGTTTCCAGAAGCCAAATCAAACAACTGATAGAGGAAGGGAAAATTCAGAGAAAGGGAAAGTATTTAGAACGAAAAGTGTCTTTAAAAATTCTTTAGATTTTTTTGAGATTAAATTTGTAAATCATTAAACAGAGATTAAAGTATGTACTGAATTTATGTGATAAGCTAAGCTTGTTGCATGAATTCAGTTTTTTTGCGGCTATTTTTTAGCTAAATAATATGCAATTTATGAAATGGAGGAAAAGGAGAATGAAAAGAATCGCAGTTTTATTCGGAGGATGTTCCAGTGAATATGAGGTATCATTGCAGTCTGCCTACAGTGTAATTACCAATATAGATAGGACGAAATATATTCCTGTTTTAATAGGGATAAATCGCATAGGAAAGTGGTATTTGTTTGAAGGAAAGGAAGATACCATTTTAAATGATACATGGCATCAGCAAAAGGAATGTTATGAAGCCACCATTTCCATGGATAAGAGCCTTCATGGGATTATCGTATGGAGAAATGGCAAAGAAGGTAAAGCAGAAGAACTTGCAATTTCGGCAGCTTTGCCTATGCTTCATGGAAAAAACGGGGAAGACGGCACTGTACAGGGGGCATTAGAGCTGGCAGGAATTCCGGTTATTGGATGTAACACAGTATCTTCTGCGGTCTGTATGGATAAGGATATGGCACATAGACTGGCAAAAGAAGCAGGGGTTTTAGTTCCAAAGTCCATACGATTCCATAAGAACAATCAGGAAAAGGCAAGGGAGTTAATAGAACAAATAGGATATCCGGTTTTTGTAAAACCCCTGCGGGCAGGTTCTTCTTTTGGAATCACCAAAGTTGATAAAAAAGAAGACTTAAAAGCAGCCATGGAATTAGCCTTTTCTCACGATGAAGTGGCAGTGGCAGAAGAAATGGTGGAAGGATTTGAGGTTGGATGTGCAGTTCTAGGCAAAGAAAAGTTAACAGTAGGAGAAGTAGATGAGATACAGTTATCTCAGGGATTTTTTGACTATACAGAAAAATATACATTGAAAAGTTCTAAAATTTATGTACCAGCCCGTATTTCAAAAGAAAAGGCAGAGGAAATCAAAAATACGGGAAAGATAATTTATAAAGCATTAGGATGTAGTTTCTTTGCAAGAGTAGATATGTTTTTGACACCAAAGGGAGAAATTTATTTTAATGAAGTCAATACAATCCCAGGATTTACAGAACACAGCAGATATCCGGGAATGATGAAAGCGGCAGGAATCTCGTTAAGAGAAGTGGTAAACAGACTGATAGAAATGGCGGTTTAACGTATGAAAATAGATTTAAGAAGAGAAAGCATTCATGAAGGAAATCTGATTCTGGTAAATGCAGTCTGTCCATTAAAAAAGGAGCCGGAGGAAACAAAATTATGCAGTGTTTTAGGTGACCATAATATTGAAATGATAAAAGAAGCAGCAGAGAAACTGAAGGAATTAACTGAGTATGTAAAAATCGGGAAAAACATTGTAGGTGTCAGTGGCTTTAGAAGCCTAAGAGAACAACAGCAGATTTATCAGGAATCCTTAGCAGAAAACGGAGAAGAATTTACTAGGAAATATGTGGCATTGCCAAACCATAGTGAGCATCAAAGCGGTCTTGCCATTGATGTGGCAAAAAGACAGAAAGAAATAGATTTTATTTGTCCGGAATTTCCCTATAAGGGAATTTTTGGAAAGTTTCGTAAATACGCAGCAGATTTTGGCTTTGTAGAGCGCTACCCGAAGGAAAAGGAAAAAATAACAGGAATCGGGGCAGAGCCATGGCATTTTCGGTATGTGGGAACACCTCATGCAAAGTTGATGTATGAAAGAAATATGGTACTGGAGGAATACATTCAATGGATAAAACAATATGATATGGTAAGAAATCCATTGGTAATTATAGATGGAAAAAATCAGGTGTCTATAAGCTATGTAAGAGCGGAGAATTACCGGGAAATCACAGTACCGGAAAAAAGTGCAGTGGACATTTCGGGAAATAATATAGATGGATTTCTTGTGACCATAAAATCTGTTTGATAAAAATGAGGAAAGTGTCTATAGAAAGGGGAGAAAATTGATGATACGGAGAAAGGGAGAAACGGATAAGTATGAATACCCTCTAATTGATATATGCAGAATAGTAGCATCCTTATTTGTGGTAGCAATTCATATTGCACCTCTTAGTAGTTTCAGTGAAAGAGCAGATTATTTACTGACCTATTGTATCGGCAGAATAGCAGTCCCGTTTTTTCTGATAGTGACAGGGTATTTTATTTTGGGTTTGGGGCCCTTAGAACAGAATTTTTATAAGGTAAGAAAATCCATTTATCACTTAGGGCGAATTTATGTATTTGTGACATTTCTATATCTCCCTATTAATTTTTACTCAGGAAATCTCCCAAAGTCTTTGGGAGAAGCGCTAAAGCAGATTTTTTTTGACGGAACATTTTATCATCTGTGGTATTTGCCGGCAGTTATACTTGGCATATTGATCGTATATTTTCTGCTGCGCTTATGGGGATATGAAAAGACGCTTCTTATTACGTTTTTTCTCTACTTAGTGGGGACTTTTGGGGACAGTTACTATGGACTGGTTCAAAAGATACCGCAAATAGAAAAGGTATATGATATCATATTTTCTTTTAGCTCTTATACAAGAAACGGAATTTTTTTTACCCCGATATTTTTATGCATGGGAGCGTGGATTGGAAGAGAACAGTACACAATTTCCAAAGAAACAGGAAAGAACAAATTTCTGGTAAGTATGATTGGACTTTTATTAGAAGGGGAAATTACCAGAAACTTACAGCTGCAAAGGCATAATAGTATGTATATCTGTTTGATTCCCGCGGTGTTTTTTTTAATGAGCTTACTTCTGTTGAAAAGAAAAAAGATAGAACAGAAGGCAGAACCTTCAAAATATATATGGCTTCGGGACATATCTTTATGGATTTATTTACTTCATCCAATGTGTATTATAGGTGTCCGGGGTGTGGCGAAAGCAGTGCATTTAAAGTGGATTCTTGTGGATAATTCCCTGCTGTTTTATGTACTTGTGTGTATAAGCAGTTTTTGTATGGCATTTATAGTAGTGTATGTTTTAAATTTACTGAAAAGTACAAAGAAGAATAGAAAAGAAACGGAGGAATTGATGTGACAACAGATCATGTTTGGGGAAATACGGGAAAGAGGGAGCAAGAAGAGAGCAGGGCATGGATTGAACTTAATATAGGACATTTAAAGCAGAATATAGAAAGTTTTCAAAGTATGCTGCCACATGGTTGTAAAATGATGCCTGCAGTAAAAGCGGAAGCTTACGGACATGGAGCAGTACCTATTGCAAGAAATTTGCAATCTGTTGGTGTTACAGACTTTTGTGTTGCCTCTGTGGAGGAAGGGGTAGAACTTAGAAAGGAGGGCATCTCAGGGAAGATATTGGTTTTAAGCTATACGCCCAGAGGAGCAGTTTACAAGCTTTCAGATTATAATTTAATTCAGACTGTGGTGGATAAAGAATATGCCAACATGCTAATGGAAACAGGAATAAAATTAAAGGTTCATATTGGAGTAGATACAGGAATGCACCGTCTTGGTGTATGGTGGGAGGATACAGAGGATATTTTGGAAATATGGGAAAAAGAGAATCTGACTGTATGTGGTGTATTTTCACATCTATGTGTTGCCGACAGTAAGAGAACAGAAGATATGAAGTTTACAAGAACACAGATAGATCGTTTTAATCAAGTGATAGAAACCCTCCGCAGAGCAGGAAAAAAAGACTTTGCAGTTCATTTACAAAGCAGTTATGGCATTTTAAATTATAGCCAGTGTAATTATGATTATGTAAGACCGGGGATTGCCATGTATGGCGTCTTAAGCAAAAAAGGCGATTGGGTGGATACAGAGATCTCCTTAAAACCAGTATTATCTTTGAAAAGCCGCATTGAATGTATTAGAGATTTAAAAGCCGGAGAAGGTGCGGGCTATGGCTTGGATTATACTGCTGAAAGAGACAGCAGACTGGCAGTACTATCCATTGGATATGCCGATGGAATTCCAAGAAACCTTTCAAAAAAGGCTTTTGTGTTATGCCATGGGAAGAAAGCTAAAATTGTTGGGAGAATATGTATGGATCAAATGTTGATCGATATAACGGACATTAAAGAAGCTCTGCCGGATGATGAGGTAGTACTTATTGGAAAGTCAAATAATACACAAATTTATGCAGAACAGTTTGCAGAGTGGGCAGGTACCATTACAAATGAAGTGTTAAGCAGGATTGGGGGAAGGCTTGAGAGAATAGTGGTGTAACAAATTGGGGAAAGCGTGCATAATAAGTCCCAAAAAAAGGAATCATAAAACAGAATAAAAAGAAAAGT
>CASEML010000028.1 GCA_949289145.1 uncultured Eubacteriales bacterium
ATCTTTATGTTCTCGGAAATTTTTAGGACTAAAATTAAATTTCTTTTTAAAGGCTTTGGAAAAGGCGAGTGCATCATCATATCCGACTGCATCGGCGATTTCGTTTATAGAAGAGTTAGTAGATACTAATAAATTCGCTGCTTTGTGCAGACGAAAATCAACTAGAAAACGTTGTACAGAAATTCCTAATTCTTTTTGAAAGGTACGATTCAAATAGGCACGGCTAATTCCAATGTAATCGGCAATATCGGAAACGTTGATTCCAAGGGAATGATGTTGTTTAATATCATCGATTGCTTGGACTACGTAAGTATTACTGTTGTGTTCATATTTATTTTTCGATGAAGCATTTAAATCTTGATGGGAATCAATTAAATAGGAAAATAATGCTAATAAAAAGGCTTTTCTTTTTAATTCGTGGCTGAATGTTAGATGGGAAGCATCTAAAATCTGGGAAACAAGTGATTCAACCGTTTCAATATTAGTGATAGGGAGTACTGGACTTTTTTTAGAAAATCCACAACTATTTAAAATTTTTTTTGTCATAATGCCATTAAATCCTATCCAAAAGTAAGACCAAGGTTCTTCTTTATCTGCCTGGTAAAATACTTCTTCGTTAGGACGAATTAGAAACATTTCGTTTGCCTTTAAATGGTAAGTAATTCCATGTGTTGTAAAAATACCTTTACCAGATGAAATGAAATGAATAATATATTCATCACGACAGGAAGGACCACAAGTATGACTGGAAATACAGGTTTCCTTTCCAACGTGAATTAAGTAAAGATCCATGGAAGTTTCGCTAAGGTGTTCCAAACAATGGAAATTAGCGGAATTAGTGTATTTAACATGTCTCATTTTATCATCTCCAGTATCAATAAATTAGTTAATTATAACAAATCACTTTTTTGAATTATGATAATTATACTATACTTGAGGCAATTTTTCTATATATATTTCAAAAAAATCTAAAAAATGTTATTATAAACTGTTTTTTTTGTTCTATTTTTATATTTTTGTTTTGATTTTTCCATAAACTAATACTATTTTATGAATTGATATTTCCATAAAAAGGTTTGATTTTTCTATTCTGATATTTCCATAAAAAGGTTTGATTTTTCTGTTTTTATTTTTCCATAAATGAGTTCTTATTTTATCATTTTAACATTTCCATAATAATATCACATTTTTCTAAGTTAATATTTCCATAAATGAAACTTATTAGTATATGTACAAAATACACAAAAAATACTATAATTTATTTCGCAAACAAAGATAAAATGATGAAGAAAGGAAGGAAAAACATGAGAAATTTGAAAAAATGGACAGCTGTAGGGCTGGTAGCAGTGATGTCAGTAACAACATTTGCTGGGTGCGGAAATAATGGCGGCAATAATGGTGGAGGAGATTCTGGAGAGCTAGGAGGCGAATTGGATGTAGCGATCTGGGATGGAGGTCAACAGGCAGGCTTGCAGCAAATCTTAGATGATTTCACTGCGGAGACTGGTGTAAAGACAAACCTTCAAGTTATTACATGGGACAGTTATTGGACACTTCTGGAAGCTGGAGCGCAGGGCGGAGATATGCCAGATGTATTCTGGATGCATTCCAATGAAGCAGTGAGATATATGTCAAATGGTATTTTGTTAGACATTACCGATCAGGTAAATTCCAGTGAAGTACTGGAAATGGATAAGTTCCCAGAAGATTTAAAAGAAATGTATCAATATGATGGAAAAACTTATGCATTGCCAAAGGATATGGATACTGTTGCAATATGGTATAACAAGACGATGTTCGATGAAGCAGGTATTCCATATCCAGATGGAAGTTGGACTTGGGATGATTTCTATGAAATCGCAAAACAGCTGACAAAGGACGATGGAAGTTTAATTTTTTAGGACAGCTGATTGCATTGAATTTGTTGTGGATGGTATGTTCCATTCCAGTTATAACGGTAGGAACTTCTACAACAGCATTGTATTACTGTATCTTAAAGTTAAAGAAAGATGGAGATTGTAGTATTTGGAAGCAGTACTGGAAAAGTTTCCGACAAAATTTTATACAATCTACGATTATATGGATTGGAATATTAGTAATTGCGTTATGTCTGTGGATGGAATGGAGAGCTGCTTCTGTGGCAAGTGGAGGATTGGGAACAATCATAACTTATATTGTAGGGGCAATGGCAGTTTTGCTGGTGATAGTTGCACTTTACATATTTCCGATTGTAGCAGCTTTTGAAAATAAGATAAG
>CASEML010000029.1 GCA_949289145.1 uncultured Eubacteriales bacterium
GCAATGCTCAGATGTTACTTGAAACAACAACCTATTCCATCAATGAAATCTCTAAAATCGTCGGATATGATAACCAGCTGTATTTCAGTCGGCTTTTTCACAAGCTGAAAGGATATTCACCGCGAGAATACCGAAAGCTGAGAAACAAATTCTGAAATCCACAAAGAGGATACCACAGAATCATCAAAGCAATGATTTGTGGAACCCCCATATCCACAAGCATACTTGCATGGGAGTGTCGCAAATCGTGAAGTCGAATTCTCTTTACCCCTGATTTTTTGATGCCACTTATCAGATTGTGTTCCATGTATGATTTTGTAAAATGGAACAGTCTGTCCTTTTTCATAATTCCGTATAAATGGCTGTAATACTCCCGAAACTCTTCCACCAGGAAATCCGGCATTGTAATCACCCGGATACTTTTCGGTGTTTTCGGCTGCGTGATCACATCTTTTCCTTTCAATCTTTGATATGATTTGTTTATGGAAATTGTCTTTTCTTCCAGATTGACATCATAATAAGTAAGTGCCAGCAATTCACCAATTCTCATACCTGTCCAATACAATACCAAAAATGCCAGTCGTGCATCTGGTTTATCTTCCACGGTTTTCAGAAACTCGTTGAACTCATCCTGCATCCAGAAGTCCTTTGGTTCCCCTTTACTCTTACCGATTGCTCCGGCTTTCTTACATGGATTACCAGGCAGGTTATAATAGCGGATTGCATAGTTAAAAATCGCCGTCAGCTGACAGTTAATGGTCTTCAGATAGGTAGGTGCATATCCTTTTCCATTTTTATCCTTATAGCTCAACAACTCATTCTGCCATGCCCGGATATCCGCTACCGTGATTTCACTCAAAACCTTCTTTTCAAAGTACGGTCTGATTTTAAGTTCGATGATATATCGTTTTGTGTTCATGGTATGTTCCCGAAGTCGGACATCCATATCTTTATAATAGATCTCCAGGAAGTTCCCAAACTCGATATCTACTCCCTGACTCTGCTGTTGAAGAAAGTCCCTTTCCCATTCCTTTGCTTCACCTTTTGTACGAAATCCTCGTTTTTGCTTTCTTTTCCGGTTTCCTTTCCAGTCTTTGTAATAGACCTGTACCTTCCAATTCTTTCCCTCTTTGTAAACGCCCATTACTAATCCTCTACTTTCATGCCGTAAATCTTTTCTGCCAGAAATTTTGTAGAAATTTTCCCAGGCACCACAATGTACCCTGCTTTTTTCAACTCTGCATTGTATCCACGCATTAAGTTATAAGCATATGCTTTAGATACTCCCAGAATTTCACACACATCATCCACATTCATATACATTTTCTCCTGTACTACACCCATGTTACTCTTCCTCCTTCAAATATTGTTCCACATGCTCCAGACCATAAATCCTGTCCTCTACATAGCGAGTCGGCACCCGTCCAAGGATCACATAATAATTTCTGCTTTCCAGATCGGCATTCATCTTCTCTACTACCCGGTAGGCAAAAGAGACCGACAATCCAAAGAGTTCTGCGATATCTTCCACTGATAAATACATCTTTCTCTTACGCATGAAACCATTCCTTTCCTTCTTCCTGTGGGATTTCGCAGGTGTCTTCTACTCCATAGAAACGCTTTACAAAATATTTTGTTGGAACTTTTCCTCTAAGTGTCAGATATCCCTGTTCTTCCAGTTCTTTGTTCAGGTTACCAATGATTTCATAAGCCGATGTCTGTTTTACTTCCAGAAGCTCACATATATCAGCCGCCTTTAAAAAAAGTTTATTCTGCATAATCAGTACCTCCTGTATTTTGAATATTTATCTTTTCATATACTCTGTACTGACAGGTGCAAAACAGGAC
>CASEML010000030.1 GCA_949289145.1 uncultured Eubacteriales bacterium
AAGGTATACTTCCTCCTGATGAACCATTAGCTTCTTGATATAATTCGCCTATATCTATAACACTTCAAAAAGTTGCCTAATTTAGGCAGCTTAGTAAAGTGCGTCCATTTATGGCTGTCCTCTACTTTCTTTCACACTATCTTCCTTTATAAATAATCAATTTCTAAACCAAATTCCATTTCAAGATTTTCTATGCAGGTCCCACTTTTGGCAGAGAAAAATATATCGCTACCAGCTACAGTTGCGATGATTTCGTGTTGTCTGCAGAATACAGTGCACTCTTTGGCATACATCAGCTTCTAGTTAAAAAGTTCGTCTGTTGAAAAAGACGGTTCGTGTTCCTCAAAATAGATTTGGCTAATTAGTTGTAATTTATCATTTAAGGTCATCGCAAATAATTCCTTCCAAGTTTATCTAATCTCAAATAGACATTATTTATTTTCTTGTGAATCAATAATCCTGAAAAACAACAATTGTTTTTCGGCAGCTTTTTCAAATATTCTAAACTTTTTTACTTCTGCAAAACTGCCAGAGAATATTTGTAAAATACATATTCTTTTCCGCATTTGCAAAGTATTGATATTGAAAATTTTTCATTGATTTATTCATATATAGCATATGGTTAATCTGAAAGTTATAATAAAATATCATATCATATCCTATCATAGCCTTCAACCTCGCTTTTAATATTCAATAGTAAGTTTTCAGTGCATCTAATAGTTCTTCGCAAGTGTACTTGAAACCAAGCTTTTTCCCAAGATAACGATAGATTGTAAGTGCGAGAAAATAAATCAGGGTATCATCTTTAGGTAATTGTGTGATATGGACAGGTGTACCATCAGACGCTTTTGAGTGTGTTATAAAATTTTATTTGCTAATCTTGTAAAAATCTGTTAGGTTGTATTATAATATGATATGGAATTATTAATTGCAAAGAAACACAAGAAGGAAAGGGAAAAAGCTAATGGAAGAAAAAAATCACGAAAAAGAGTATATTCATGCACATGAAGATGTTATTGAAGATGTGAAAAAGCAGCTTCCCGATGATGAAAAATTATATGATTTGGCAGATTTTTTCCGGATTTTTGGAGATTCTACCAGAATAAAAATATTATATGTGTTATTACAGGCGGAAATGTGTGTTTATGATATTGCAACACTGCTTGGAATGACACAGTCAGCAATTTCACACCAGCTTCGCTTATTAAAACAAATGCAGCTGGTGAAATTCCGCAGGGAAGGAAAAACTGTATTTTATGCCCTGTCAGACAGCCACATTGAAAATATTTTAAGTCAGGGTATGGAACATATCAGTGAAGATGATTAAAGGCAATAAAATTAATAAATAGAAGGAAAAGAAAACAATGAAATACGAAAATTATTTATTTGACTTGTATGGAACACTGGTGGATATTCACACAGAGGAAGATGTGCCGGAAGTATGGCGGCGCCTTGCTTATTTCTATGGGTATTATGGAGCCGGATATACACCGGAGGAACTGCACCACTGTTATGAGGATATCATACAAAAGAAAGAAGGTGCCATAAAAGGAGATAACCATGAAATGTTTCCGGAGCTGAAGATGGAGGAGGTGTTTTTGGAATTATTTATAGCAAAAGGTGTAAAAGCAGATAAAACTCTGGCGATTCATGCCGGACAGTTTTTCCGCGTACTTTCCACCGATTATGTGAAGCTTTATGATGGCGCAGTGGAGTTGTTAACGTTTTTGAAAGAGAAAGGGAAACATGTATATCTGTTATCCAATGCACAGCGCATTTTTACCGAATACGAGATGCGTGCTTTAGGTATTTATGATATGTTTGATAAGGTTTATATATCTTCTGATTATCATTGCAAAAAACCGGATTTAAAGTTTTACAATATACTGTTAGAGGAACTGCAGTTGAAGCGTAACAAGACTATTATGATAGGAAATGACAAGAAATGTGACGTTGAAGGTGCAAAAGCGGCAGGGATCGATACTTTTTATATACACTCTAACATATCACCGGAAGTAGAGGATTTTAGTACAGTGAAAAGTACTTATCTTTTGGAAGAAATGGACTTATATCAGGTGAAAAAAACGATAGAAGCCCTTGAAAACCAATAGAAAAAATACACAAAAAAACAGGTGAGTTTTTTCAAAAGTTGTGCATTACGGAAATTTTTCAAAAGCTCGGTTAATTTGAAAATTAAGTACTTGAATAGTGAGAAAGTAATGTGTATACTCATATTGCATGCTTTTTTACAGGCTGGATTTTATAAAACAGCAGAAAGCATAATATTTCAGTTAGTATGATGGCAGATGCCTTAATTATTACTCAAAATATCCATTAGGAGAGGAGAAATATCGGAAATGAGAAGAACAAAAATTGTATGTACACTTGGTCCATCCGCAAACACAGAAGAGGCTATTAAGAGTTTAGCTTTGGCAGGTATGAATGTAGCCAGACTGAACTTTTCTCATGGTGATTTTGAAGAGCATGGCGGAAGATTTGAAAGATTAAAGAAGGTTAGAAAAGAATTGGCGCTTCCAATCGCTGCACTTCTTGATACAAAAGGACCTGAAATCAGAATTGGGACATTCTACAATGATGACCGTCAGAGAATCGATATTGAAGAAGGACAGACATTTACTTTGACAGGTGAAGAGGTAGAAGGAACAAACGAAATTGTAAGCCTTACTTATAAGGAACTTGCACATGACATTAAGCCAGGTGGTAAGATTCTCCTTGATGACGGTTTGATCGAACTTGAAGTTCAGAAAATCGATGGATTAAATATTGTATGTAAAGCAATCAATGGTGGTAACATTGGCGGTAAGAGAGGTGTTAACGTACCAAACCTTCATATCAATATGCCATTCGTAAGTGAAAAAGATTATGCAGATATCGTATTTGCTGTAGAACAGGGATTTGACTTTATCGCAGCTTCCTTTACAAGAACAGCAGAAGACGTTCTTCAGGTAAGAAAGATCATTGCTGACCAAAAGAAAGGACATGTTTCCATTATTGCTAAGATTGAAAATCAGGAAGGTGTAAATAACATCGACGAAATCTTAAAGGTTGCTGATGGTGTTATGGTTGCCCGTGGAGATATGGGTGTGGAAATTCCGTTAGAAGAAGTGCCTGTAATTCAGAAGATGATCATTGAAAAAGCAAACAAAGTTGGTAAGCCGGTTATCACAGCTACTCAGATGTTAGATTCCATGATGAAGAATCCTCGTCCTACAAGAGCGGAAGCAACTGATGTTGCAAATGCTATTTATCAGGGAACAAGCGCTGTTATGCTTTCAGGAGAAACAGCAAATGGTAAATATCCGGCAGAAGCAGTTAAGACAATGGTTAAAATTGCTGAAAGAACAGAAGCAGATATAGATTATGTAGCAGCTTTAAGAGCAAACAAGGCTTGCGAAGCAGATTTAGATATTACAGAAGCTATCTCTCATGCTACATGTACAACAGCAGCAGATTTAGATGCAAAGGCAATCATTACAGTAACAAAATCCGGAGATACTGCAAGAATGATTTCTAAGTATCATCCAAACAGCCTGATTGCAGGATGCTCACCAAACGAAAAAGTTTGCAGACAGTTAAATCTTTCTTGGGGTGTTACACCGATCTGTATCGCAGAAGAAAGCAGCTTAGACGCATTGATTGATGCATCTGTAGAAGCAGCAAAATATACAGGCTTAGTTGAAAGTGGAGATACTGTTGTTATGACAGCAGGTCAGCCAGGCGTTGTTGGTAAAACAAACTTGATTAAGGCGGCAGTAGTTGACTAATTAAGTTATAAAATAATAAATAAGTAAAAGACATGTGAAAAAGGGTGAAAATCAATTGTGATTTTCGCCCTTTTATGTTAAAATTAAACATAAATTGAGTGAGTTAGACGGAAAAGAAGGGCAGAATGGAAACGAGGAGAGTAATTTATGAAACATAGGTTTGAGAAAAAAAGAAAAAACACTATAGCAAATAGGCTGTTCTTTCCGATGGTATTACTGGTATGTATCTATGCGCTGGTTTTTTGCGGAACGGTATGGTACGGAGGTGTATTCGAGCAATTAAAAGACAGTGAAGTGGAGCGGGTCAACCAGCTATTAGCACAAAAAGCAGCAAAAATTCAGCAAAATCTGGATGATAGCTGGGTGAAGGAAGATAATTATAGTACTCTCATTCAAATGTGCAGAAATGTAAAGTCTGCATTTGATAATGGTATTCAGGAGACGATGGGGGTAAATGAAGATATTGCTAATGCTATTGGGGAGATTATGGGAAATACAGGAGTTCAAGGGGCATATGTGTTTTTTAATAACGGTTCCTCTTATTATATAAGGCAAAACAGTAGGGAAGAAATTGTAGCAGAATATGGTGATGAAAGCTATTTAGCAGAAAGGAAAATTGAAAAATCATCTGCATGGC
>CASEML010000031.1 GCA_949289145.1 uncultured Eubacteriales bacterium
TATCTCCAAGCTGATAGATCGGGATGAAATAGAAGAGCCAATGGATCTGACGTTAGAACAGACAAAAGCATTGTCCAGATTTCTGGCATTGGACGCAGACCGGGAAGATTATGAACGGATACAGCTTTATCTCATGGGGTGCCAGCATACCATAGAAGTGCTGCAGCTACTGGAACTTTTATAGGAAACAGTAGACTGGATTGTAGAAAGATCGAAAACTGGATATAGTAAGAGATGAAAACAGATTAGCAGAACAGAGAGGATGAACAGATTGGAGAAGACAGATTTTTATGATCTGGTGGAGCGGATCAAAGACAGTTTTATGGAGATTGACAGCGATATCATGGTGGATCTGAAAAAACAGGACGAGGACTATGCCAATATGTGCCAGCAACTGGGAGAGATGGAAAGCAGGTATCCGTTTATTCTGGAAGTGACAGAAGGGAGTGGAGCCATCAGCCTTACTGCCGAGGAACATGAAATTGTGAGGCAATATATGAGCAGGATGTTTGAGAAAGAGACGATAGAACGCTGCCAGATCTATTTCCGGGGGCATACGGACGGATATGCGTATCTGAAAAAGATCGGGGCAATCTAAAAAAAATCTTGTAATTTTTAAATTATCGCATATACTATTATATACACGCAGACACAAGTAGGAGCAGCGAGGGTATCTTGACATCAATGTGAAAGCGTGTATAATTATAATTAAAGAAAGGCGATTCCCTGCCTTAGTAATCTTTGAGATTATGAAATGGGAGACGATAACGTGTGGTGATTCTCCACCAAAGGCGTTGAAGTGAGAGACGATAAAGATTTGGTGATTCCCTACCGAAGAATATAATCTTTGAGATTATGAAATGGGAGACGATAAGGCTTATAGGGGAAGCAAAATGCTTCCCCTATATTTTTAGGAGAAGTACAATGAAATTCAAAGAGTTTAAAATTGTTCAGGTAGATTTAAATTATTTGCAGGCACTGCATGATGTCGATAGTGAAGTAATGTATAGAAGAAGTGCGGATTACGCAAAAAAGCCATTTCTGGGAATATTGGTAACAAATCATGACAGAAAATATGTAATACCGCTTACTTCTGCAAAAGAGAAACACAAATCCTGGGCAGATGTACATCAATCATATTATAGGATATATGAAATTATTGATATGCGGACGGCTGTTTATGATGACAAAGATATTATTGTGAATGTTACAAACACTGCAGCATTGGCAAAAAAAGGCGTTCCAGCAGAAGATTTTGACTACTATAAGAAACGAATCCTTTCTATTCTTGAGATTAAAAAGATGATTCCAGTGATAGATGGAGTATTTTCTTATGTGGATTTAGAGTTGACATCAGATATACCAAAAGACGAGCATGACTGGCGGGTATTGACATATAAAGAGTATGCTTTTTGTAAAAATGTGCAGGATGGCATTCGACAAAAAGCAACGAAGATATATGAAAAGCAGATAAAAACTGGAAAAGTCCTCAAATTCCATTGTGATTATAAAAAGTTAGAGTCAGTAGCGGATTCGTATCGTATTTAACTACATATGAAAAAATAAAATAAAAACTTATAGTACATAGCCGGATGGTTTTCAAGAAAGGAAGGAAGATCATCCGACTATTTTTATGCCTTATGTTGAGCTGGATGTGGTGCGGAGAGTGAAACAGATCGACTTGCTGACCTATGTAATACAAAAATCTTAGAATCTTAGAATTATCATCAGCTTAGAGATTCTGGAATAGTCTATTGACATTGATGAATCCGTGCTCTATGATGATAATATCAATACGCACCCAAGTATTGCTAAACACTCAACTCAATTAAGCCTGGCGGTAAAGTATTCCGTCAGGTATTTTTATGAGCAGAAAGCAGAGTGAATCAGATCCTGCATTTATAATAATCCCATGCAATGAGTAGTCCCATCACATCCTGTACAATTATGATTGTCAAATTGTAGGTAAAATAAATAAAGAAAGCGTTTACCTATATAAAATAGTTAAAATAGCTAATAATTATTGCCTGATAAAACAAAATATGTTAAATAATACATAAAATATCTGATATATATCTGATAGATTTGAAACTAGAGAAAATATTTTTACAAGTCAGGAGGGAGAATATGAAAAAGAAACTGGCAGTATTATTATGCGCTTCAATGACAGTAGGACTGTTAGCAGGATGTGGCGGACAGAACAGTGAAAAGGGGAATGGTGAAGGTGCTTCTAATGACGGAGAAACAGCTGAAAGTACGGAAATAAGTATCTGGCATGACGGAGATGAGGCAATCATGCAAGTGATACAGGACAAAGTGAATGAGGAACTCAGCAAGGAAAATATTACGGTAAGTTTTGAAAAGAAGACAGGGTTGACGGATCAGATCAAATTGTATGGCAGTGATGAGGAAAATGGTCCCGATATGTATATGTATGCCCATGATTCATTGGGAACTTTTGTAGAAATGGGTGTGCTATCGCCGATCACAGATGTAGTCAGCGAGGACGTCTACCAGGATATGCTGCCGATGACATTGGAGGCAGGCCAGTATAAGGGAGAACAGTATTTGCTGCCCATTTATTATGAAACACTCCTCTTTATGTATAACAAAGATCTGTGGGAGGGCGAAGTTCCGAACACTACGGAGGAACTCTATGAATATATGACA
>CASEML010000032.1 GCA_949289145.1 uncultured Eubacteriales bacterium
ATAGAAAATGGTTTATTAAAGTACGCTTTTTTTGCAGAATGGTAGACTAAATCAGAACTTTTTCTTGAAATTAACCGTAAAAACAGTAAAAAGGAGGCTGTCGCTTCACGATTTTTCAATCGTTAATGCGACAGCCCCATAACTAATACTTGCTGTAAATAAGTTATTTTTTCTTAACAGTACATCCTTCCATTTCAACATACTGTCCCTTTTTCAATTTCACAGTAACAGATTTTTTTGATTTGGAAACATAGTATCGACCGCTATATTTATAATTTGGATTTAACCCGCGATCCTTGGATGCGACATAAACCCAACCTGAGGATTTACCTTTTGCCAATGTGAATTTATAAGTTCCTGCTGCAAAACCAACGCCAACTTTTACAGTAGCTCCTTCTTTTGTAGCATATTTATTTAAGTTTTTTACAGAGAAAATACTTTTATTTACTTTGTTGAGTGGTACGGCATAACCGCCATTAAACTCAATATACTGTCCCTTTTTTAAAGTAACTATACTTGTGTAAGAAAATCCGTCATTGTGGATAAGGGACCCTTTTTTGTTTTTGTAAAGTGCCCAGTAAGTAAAGTTATTAGAAGATTTCACCTGTGGATCACGGATGATAACATACTGACCTGCAGGAATATCTTTCCCTACTTTGTATCTTTCGCTACTGTTTGGGTAGTAAGATTTTGATTTTACACCAACTTCATATTTACATGTGTAACCGTAGCTGCTTGTTGCAGTGATAACAGCATATCCACCCTTTTTACCAACTACTTTACCGCTTGCATTTACAGTAGCTACAGCTGTATTATCGCTTTTATATGTATATGAGCTGCCGCTCGGAAGCTGTACGGATTTTCCCTGATTGATTATATAATCAGCACCGCTGTAGCTGTGGGAATTTTTAGTTGCAGCATCTGCACTTGTTGCAGGAATTAATGTAAATGCCAACATGGCAGCAAACATTATCCCAAAAACAGATAATTTCCTTTTTAAGTTGCTCATGAGAACAAATCCTCCTTAATAATATTATAAAAATTTTAAAATTACAAATATATTATACTACTTTTATACATAATTTGGCAATAGAAAAGTAATAAATAACAGCCAAAATATAGGTTTTCATTGCATTATAAAATTTGTTATATTATAATTATGTCTATGTTATGAAAAAATAGGTTACAAATTCACATGAACACTAGGAGGTAGACTATGGTTAAATTACTTGACGGCGGTGCATATCTTTTAAATGGAAACGAGATAGTTCCGGATAATGGAGAAGCAGCGTCTATTTTAAAAAGCAAATTAGGAGATAATGTTCCTTCTAAGGAAGAGGCAAAGAAAAATACCATTGCTTACGGAATTTTAGAAGCGCATAATACTTCAGGAAATATGGACAAGTTAATGATTAAATTTGATAAATTGACTTCCCATGATATCACATATGTAGGTATTATTCAGACAGCGAGAGCATCAGGACTTGAAAAATTCCCGGTTCCTTATGTACTTACCAATTGCCACAATAGTCTGTGTGCAGTAGGTGGAACAATCAACGAAGATGACCATATGTTTGGACTTTCCTGTGCAAAGCGTTACGGCGGAATTTATGTTCCACCTCATCAGGCAGTTATTCATCAGTTTGCAAGAGAAATGCTTGCAGGTGGCGGAAAGATGATTCTTGGTTCTGACAGCCATACACGCTATGGTGCATTGGGAACCATGGCTATGGGTGAAGGTGGTCCGGAACTTGTAAAACAGTTATTATCAAAAACATATGATATCAACATGCCGGGTGTAGTTGGTGTACATTTGACAGGAACACCAGTAAAGGGTGTAGGACCTCAGGACGTTGCATTGGCAATTATCGGTGAAGTGTTTGCTAACGGCTATGTAAATAATAAAGTAATGGAATTCGTAGGTGAGGGTGTGTCTAATTTAAGTGCTGATTTCCGTATTGGTATTGACGTGATGACCACAGAAACTACCTGTTTATCTTCTATTTGGAGAACAGATGAAACTATTAAGGAATTCTACGATATTCATGGCAGAGTAAATGAATATAAAGAATTAAATCCTGGTGCAGTTGCTTATTATGATGGAATGATTGAAATTGATCTGTCTACTATAAGGCCGATGATTGCTATGCCATTCCACCCAAGCAACACATATACTATCGAAGAATTAAATGCTAATCTTATGGACATTTTAGAGGATTGTGAAAAGAAGGCATTGGTAAGTTTAGACGGACAAGTTGATTTTACGTTGAAAGATAAAGTTAGAAACGGAAAATTATACACGGATCAGGGTATTATCGCAGGCTGTGCCGGCGGCGGCTTTGAAAATATCTGTGCAGCAGCTGATATTTTACGGGGACAGAGCACAGGTGCAGATGAATTTACTTTAAATGTATATCCAGCCAGTCAGCCAATATTTATGGAATTGGTGAAAAACGGCTGTGTGGCTGATTTGCTTGCGGCAGGAGCAGTTGTAAAGACTGCATTCTGCGGACCTTGTTTTGGTGCCGGTGATACACCTTCTAACAATGGATTCAGTATTCGTCATTCCACAAGAAACTTCCCGAATAGAGAAGGATCTAAGCTGCAGAATGGTCAGATTGCATCTGTTGCTCTTATGGATGCTCGTTCTATTGCAGCAACTGCAGCAAACAAGGGCTACTTAACACCTGCAACAGACATGGATGTGGAATATAAGGGGCAAAAATACCACTATGACAGCACAATTTATGCTAACAGAGTCTTTGATAGCAAGGGTGTTGCAGATCCGTCTGTGGAAATTAAGTTTGGTCCGAATATCAAGGATTGGCCTGCAATGTCAGCGTTACCAGAAAATTTAATATTAAAAGTTGTTTCGGAGATTCATGATCCGGTAACAACAACAGATGAATTGATTCCATCAGGAGAAACATCTTCTTACCGTTCTAATCCATTAGGTTTGGCTGAGTTTACTTTATCCAGAAAAGACCCTGCATATGTAGGAAAGGCAAAAGAAATTCAGAAGGCACAAAAAGCAATTGAAGCGGGAGCATGTCCGTTAGAAGCAGTAGAAGAATTGAAACCTGTAATGTCTGCGATTAACACAGTGTATCCAAACGTTGGAAAAGGAAATATAGGTGTAGGAAGTACTATTTTTGCTGTAAAGCCAGGAGATGGTTCTGCAAGAGAACAGGCGGCTTCCTGTCAGAAGGTACTTGGCGGATGGGCTAATATTGCCAATGAATATGCAACAAAGAGATATCGTTCTAACTTAATTAACTGGGGTATGCTTCCATTTTTAATTGATAAGGGAGATTTGCCGTTTAAGAACGGAGATTTCTTATTTGTGCCGGATATAAGAAAAGCCATTGAAGATAGAGCAACGGAAGTGAAAGCTTTCGTGGTTGAAAATGGCGGATTAAGAGAATTTACCTTAAAAATGGGTGAATTAACAGAAGATGAACGTACAATTATTTTAAAAGGATGCTTGATCAATTACTATCGTGGATGATTTAGCAGGAGAGCAACTGGCAGAAGGTCTGATTTGTCAGACTTTCTGCTATTTAAAAATAATAGAAACCTGCAAGCATACTTTTTAATGTAAAAAGAGAGGTATAAGTAAGTAGATGAAGAAAAAATTAATCAGTGTATTACTAGCTTGCGCGTTAGCAGGCGTGATGACAGCCTGTGGAAGCAATGAAGAAAGTACATCGGAAGAAACAGAAATAGTAACAAGTGATATTCCGGATACAGAAGAAGATGTAGAGACCATTCGGACGGAATCAACTTCCGCAGCAATTTATATTGGAATTGCAGGACAGACTATGACAGAATATCCTTGTGAAAGCAGCGATAATATGACACCGGAAATGCTACTTTCTACTATGGAGGGAGTTACAGGATGGAATCTTGATTTGGCGGATAAAGTAAAAATAGAAGACGGCAAAATTACCGTATGCTTTGCAAAGACATCTTCTCTGTTTGTAGGTCCGCCGGAGTCACAGGTGGAAGAATTCGCTGTGTATGATGGAGATGAGTTAACATGTACTATTTTAGACAGTATTCAGTATACATTACAGCATAATTATGTAAACTCCGAAACAGGCAGTGAGGGTATTTATGACATTTATTATTGTATGGAAGGAAACCAGCCCTTGGAATTGCCGTTAATTGGAAAAACTCTTCCAATGGACCAGCCATACAATGGTTTGGATGATGCGGCAGAAGGTTCTGAAGCAGAGTCAGAGGAAGGGAACGAATAAGACTCTCAAGAGTTTAAAAGTGTAATTTATGGTAAAAAAAAGGGGCTGTCGCATTAACGATTGAAAAATCGTGAAGCGACAGCTTCCTTTTTACTGTTTTTACGGTTAATTTCAAGAAAAAGTTCTGATTTAGTCTACCATTCTGCAAAAAAAGCGTACTTTAATAAACCATTTTC
>CASEML010000033.1 GCA_949289145.1 uncultured Eubacteriales bacterium
ACGAACGCCCTTTCAAGGGCGGCGACGAGTCAAAGGCAATACGGCTTGAACAAAGTGAAAGCCAGCGTCTTTAGGCGCTGGCCGGTAACAGAGGCTTATAGCCTCAGAGCAAACCGCCCGTTTGACGGGCGGTCATGATTAAATACCCATTATTCCTATTGACATGATAGGGATTAAGCGATATAATAAGTTCAACATAAAAGAAATAACATAAAGTAGTAAATTAGGAGGAAAAGAAAATGGCTAATATTTATAAGGGAACAATTGATCTGATCGGAAACACTCCATTGGTAGAAGTGGAACACATCGAAAAAGAAGAAGGTTTAGAAGCAAGACTTTTGGTGAAACTGGAATATTTCAATCCAGCGGGAAGCGTGAAAGACAGAATTGCAAAGGCAATGTTAGAGGATGCAGAAAGCAAAGGATTAGTAAATAAAGATTCTGTTATTATCGAGCCTACTTCCGGTAATACAGGAATTGGTTTGGCGGCAGTGGCGGCAGCTAAAGGATACCGGGTAATTTTGACCATGCCGGAAACCATGAGTGTAGAAAGAAGAAATATTTTAAAGGCATATGGGGCAGAAGTAGTATTAACAGAAGGGGATAAAGGAATGAAGGGAGCCATCGCCAAGGCTGAGGAACTGGCAAAAGAACTTCCAAACAGTTTTATTCCGGGGCAGTTTGAAAATCCGGCAAATCCAGAGATTCATAGAAAGACTACAGGCCCTGAAATCTGGAAAGATACTGACGGAAAAGTAGATATTTTTGTGGCTGGTGTAGGTACTGGCGGAACCATTACAGGAGTCGGAGAATATTTAAAAGGGCAGAATCCGGATGTAAAGATTATTGCAGTGGAACCAGCAAGTTCACCAGTGTTGTCTGAGGGTAAAGCAGGTCCCCATAAGATTCAGGGTATTGGTGCAGGATTTGTGCCGGAAACTTTGAATACAAAGGTGTATGATGAAGTATTTGCGGTACAGAATGAAGATGCTTTTGCTGCAGGAAAACTTCTGGCAAAGAAGGAAGGCGTTTTAGTTGGTATTTCTTCCGGTGCAGCATTATATGCAGCCATCCAGATTGCGAAACGTCCGGAAAACAAGGGAAAGACTATTGTAGTATTACTTCCTGATACTGGAGACCGCTACTATTCCACACCGTTATTTACCGAGTAATGCCATGACGTTAACACAGCTGCGTTATGCAATTGCAGTAGGTGATACAAAATCCATGAATGAAGCAGCTAAGCAGATGTTTATTACCCAGCCCAGTCTTTCTTCTTCCATTAAAGAACTGGAAAATGAAATCGGCCTGGAGTTATTTCGCAGAACCAACAAAGGAGTTCAGATTACCGTAGAAGGAAAAGAATTTTTAGGCTATGCAAGGCAGGTTGTGGAACAGTATCAGCTATTGGAAGACAGATACGTAAATAAGAAAAACACAAAGCAGAAATTCAGTGTTTCCCTGCAGCATTATACTTTTGCAGTAAAAGCATTTGTAGAGATGGTGAAGCAGTTTGGCATGGAGGAATATGAATTCGCTATCCACGAAACAAAAACTTATGAGGTGATAGAGGATGTTAAAAATTTCAAAAGCGAACTGGGAATTATATACCTGAATGAATTTAACAGCGGGGTCATAACGAAAATCTTAAAGGAAAATGGTTTGGAATTCAAAGAATTGTTTCCTTGTAAAACATATGCATATATGTGGAAGGGAAACCCTCTTGCAGGGGAACGAAGTATTACGATGGAGCAGTTAAAGGAATATCCATGTCTTTCCTTTGAGCAGGGAGATAATAATTCCTTTTACTTTGCAGAAGAAGTTTTAAGTACCTATGAATATAAGCAGATCATAAAGGCAAATGACAGGGCAACTATGTTAAATCTGATGGTAGGCTTAAATGGTTATACACTTTGTTCTGGCATTATCTGTGAGGAATTAAATGGTGGAGAGTACTGTGCCATACCATTAGAATCCGATGAGGTAATGCGGATTGGTTATATTATGCGTAAAGGCATGGCATTAAGTCCGCTGGCAGTGAAATATTTAGAAGAAATACAGAAAGTAAGGGGGATACAGCCATGAAAATTTCAACCAAAGGAAGGTATGCCCTAAGGCTTATGGTAGATCTGGCAATGAATAATACAGGAGAAATGGTGCGTATGAAAGAGATTGCAAAGCGGCAGCATATATCTGAAAAATACTTAGAGCAGATTATTTCGATATTAAAGCGTGCAGGATTTGTCAGAAGCCTCAGGGGATCTCAGGGAGGGTATCAGCTGGCCAGGGAGCCAAAGGAATATACTGTTGGAATGATTTTAAGACTGACAGAAGGCAGTATGGCGGTAGTATCCTGCTTAGAGGATGAGGAGAACCAGTGCGAGCGTGCCGGACAATGTGTAAGTCTTAGGTTATGGACTATGATCGACAAGGCAGTCAGTGATATCATTGACCACTTGACCCTTCAGGATATGGTAGAGTGGGAGATGGAGAACATAAATAATTATGTGATATAGATGTAATTGTTTATTGTGATATTGATTTTTAATCCCGGAGGTGTTATATTAATAATAGTTAGTCAAAACTAACCCAAAGCGGTTTATGGCAGGAGTGGTATTTTATGCAGAATAAAGAGTGGTACAGTAAAGAAACAAAGGTTATAACAGAGCGGGAGAATTATATAAAGTTGGATTACGGGTGCAGTGGAAAGGGAGAATTAACTGTATACAATATATTTTCGGGAATATACTTGTATTTTATGGATATGGATACTTCAGATATATTGCCAACAGAAACCTTTCCTGAGGAGATGATCAGTATTAGTCACTGTAGGAAAGGAAGATACGAGTGTCAGTTTTCTAATCAGACGTTAAATTGTTTACCAGAAGGACACTTTAGTATCAATGGAACAGAATACCTGCCGTTATCATTTTCGTTTCCACTGCGCAAGTATGAGGGATTGTCTGTAGTGGTAGACATGCAGGCACTATCATCACAAGTGGAGCAAATGCTGAATGTGTTTGGGATTAATTCTGAACAGCTAATGAATTTAGTGAATGGGGAGAAGCGGTGGTATGTCAGTCCGGCAGAAAAAGAGTTGGAGGATATATTTGAAACAATATATCAGGGTAAAAGAGAAAAAGGAACAGACTATTTTAGGATTAAAGTTATGGAGGTACTGCATTATATAGGAAAACTACAGCCAAAGAGTGATTTGGATGACAGTTATTTTGATAAAGAGCAGGTGCGTGTTACAAAGCAAGTGAGAGAATATCTGATCTCACATGCAGGTGAAACGATATCAGTTGAAAAATTAGTGATGTCTGCTGGGATTAATATTAATACATTTTATCAGGTTTTTCTGAAAATATATGGAGAGACACCATATGCGCATCTGAAAAAATATCGAATGAACATGGCAGCAGTACAATTGTTGACAAGCAAACGTAGGATTGGGGATATCGCAATGGGATTGGGATATTCCAATGCAAGTAAATTTGCCAAAGCATTTTATTCTGTTTATGGTGAATTGCCCAGGGAATATCGTAAAAAAAGAAAATAAAAACGGGCTATTTATTTTGGAATAAAAAGGAATGGAGTAGAAAAACATATTTTTATTTAATATAATATGCGAGTGGTTAGTTTAAACTAATCACTCGCATTTTTTGCAAAAAAATGAAAAAGGAGAATATGTGATGAAGAAAAAAGATGACCAGATAAAGCGTCTGCTGGAATATACAGGTAAAAAGCGCTGGATGTTAACGTTATCTTATATACTGTCAGGAGTTAGTGCGTTATTTATTTTAGTGCCCTATGTGTGTATATATTATGCGGCAAAAGAGATGATAGCTGTATTTACAGGCAATCCGCTGAATGTAGATGCTTTGTTGAAATATGGAGGCTATGCACTAATATCGGAACTGGCAGGATTGGTGATTTATTTTGGAGCCTTATTGTGTTCTCATGGGGCAGCATTTCGTATGGAAAAAAATTTGAAGATGGCAGTCTTGCAGCATTTAGCTAAAATGCCAATGGGATATTTCGATATGAACCCCAGTGGAAAATTAAGAAAGATTATTGATGAAAATAGTGCACAGACAGAAGCATATGTTGCTCATCAACTTCCTGATTTAGTAGGTGTATATGTGACAATGATTGCAAGTCTGGTTTTAATGCTGCTGTTTGACTGGCGCCTTGGTCTTCCGCTGCTTGTGCTGTTTGGAATTGGTTTTATACTGCAGTTTGCACTGATGGGAAAAGACAGCATGAAATATATGCAGAACTATCAGGATTCGTTGGAAACAATGAATCATGAGGCAGTGGAGTACATACGAGGCATTTCAGTTGTGAAGGTGTTTGGGCAGACAGTGCAGTCTTTCACGAAGTTTAATAAGGCAATTAAGTCTTATAGTGATAATGCAATGGCTTTTACTATGGCATGCCGGACAGGAATGGTGGCATTTACAGCACTTATTAATTCATCATTTTTGGTATTGATTCCGGCAGGAGTACTGGCAGGCATTTTTTCAGATAATATTGTCGGGTTTACGGAAAACTTCCTATTTTATTTAATTTTTTCCCCGGCCTGCGGTGTTATGCTGAACAAAATCATGTATATGAACAATTATAAGATGCAGGCTCAGGAAGCTATGCGCCGAATCGATACTATTTTAGGGGCAGAGCAGCAGAGTGAGGTTTTAGTGCCAAAGAAAAAAGATGGTAATGATGTTGTTTTTGAAAACGTGACTTTCTCTTATGAAAATGCTTCCAGTCCGGCTGTAAGAAATCTTAGTTTTGTGGCGAAAGCAGGAACCACAACTGCTCTGGTAGGACATTCCGGCTCTGGAAAAAGTACGATAGCCAGTTTAATACCGCGTTTTTATGATGTGGAAGAAGGACGGATAAAAATCGGCGGTGTGGATGTGAAGGAGTTATCCCAGGAGGATTTAATGAAAAATGTTGCATTTGTTTTTCAAAATCCCAAGTTGTTTAAAGAAACCTTATTGGAAAATATTTGTGCAGCGCGCAGAGATGCGACCAGAGAAGAGGCAATGCATGCAGCACGGCTTGCACAGTGTGACGATATTTTGGCGAAATTTCCAGATGGAATAGATACTGTAGTAGGAAATAAGGGAGTATACCTGTCGGGAGGAGAGGTGCAGCGTATTGCCATTGCGAGGGCGATTTTAAAGGATGCACCGATTATCGTATTGGATGAAGCTACAGCATTTGCTGATCCAGAGAATGAAGTACAGATTCAGAAGGCGTTGGCTGAGTTAACAGAAGGAAAGACGGTAATATTGATAGCCCACCGCTTGCCGGCTATTCAAAATGCGGATCAGATTCTGGTAATGGAGAATGGGGAACTTGTAGAACAGGGAACCCATGAAGCATTAATGAAAAAGTCTGGACTATACGCGAATATGTGGAATGACTATAAGAAAGCGACAAAATGGCATATTGGAAATGGGGTGGTGACATGCTGAAAAAAATGTTTGCATTAAGCGATGAAGGGGCAAAAAAATTGAAAGGCGGCATCATAGCGGCGGCATTTTGCAACTTATGCCTGATGTTCCCGGTAGGTTTGCTGATGATGTTAGTGCAGGAACTGCTTCTGGCAATAGAAAATGGAGAGCCGATGCCGGGAAAAAATGCAGCAGGATACCTTGTGGGAGCGATAGTATTGTTTTTGTTCATTTTTGCTGCACAGTGGGTTCAATATAATAAGACATATACTGCGGCTTATGAAGAAAGTGCCAACCGCAGAGTTGTTTTGGCAGAAAAAATGAGAAGGCTTCCGTTGTCGTTTTTTGGTGAGAAGGATATTGCTGATCTGACTACAACGATTATGGGAGATTGCACTGCATTAGAGAAAACCTTCTCCAATGCGATTCCAATGCTGTTTGGTACTATTATAATGTTTATCATTATCTCAATAGGATTGCTTGTGACTGATTACAGAATGGGATTATGTGTTCTTTTGCCTGTGCCGGTAGCAACACTGATACTTTTGGCTGCCCGGAGATCACAGCAGAAAGCCGAAGCGGAAAATATGCAGGCAAAGCGTGTTGCATATGATGGTGTGCAGGAATATTTGGAAACAATTCAGGAATTAAAATCTTCGTCAAGAGAAGAACAATATTTAGAGCAACTAAAAGGAAAGTTAGACAAGGTAGAAAAGTGTTCCTTAAAAAACGAAATTATACCCGGATCTGCACTGGCGGCAGCGCAGTTTGTAGTGCGTTTTGGTTTGGTTGCAGTGCTTTTGGTGGGAGGGATGTTAGTTGCAGAAGGAACTTTATCTATTCCAATGTTTCTGTTTTTTATCATCGTGGCAGGGAGAATATATGATCCATTTTCCAGCTGTTTTATGCTATTGGCAGAAATCTTTTCAGCAATGGTCAGTGTGAAACGTATGAAAGAGATGGAAGCAACACCAGTGCAGTCAGGAGAACCAGTGTGCTCCAATGAAGGGTATGAGATTGAATTCCGGGATGTGGTATTTTCGTATAAAAAAGAAAATGATAAAGAACAAGTATTGTCGGGCGTTTCTTTTGTGGCGAAACAAGGAGAAGTGACAGCGTTAGTTGGCCCTTCCGGAAGTGGAAAATCTACGGTTTCCAAGTTGGCTGCGCGTTTCTGGGATGTAGATAGTGGGGTGATAACATTAGGAGGGGCTGATATTTCGAAAGTAGAACCGGAAATCTTGCTTAAAAATTTTGCAATTGTTTTTCAGGATGTACTCTTGTTTGATGAATCGGTAATGGAAAATATACGTCTTGGAAGAAAAGACGCGACGGATGAAGAAGTGAGAGCAGCGGCGAGAGCGGCACAGTGCGAAGAATTTATCGAAAGACTTCCAGAGGGATACAATACCAACATTGGTGAAAACGGAAGCTTTTTGTCGGGCGGAGAACGTCAGCGTATTTCCATTGCAAGGGCTCTGCTTAAAAATGCACCGGTTGTGCTTTTGGATGAGGCAACTGCCTCTATGGATGCTGAGAGTGAAACATTAGTGCAAGAAGCTCTCGCAACTCTCCTGACGGGAAAGACCGTGCTGGTCATTGCTCATCGTATGCGTACCGTTGCAAACGCAGATAAGGTTGTTGTGCTGGAAGGGGGCAAGGTGGCAGAACAGGGAACACCGGATGAGTTATTACATAAAAATGGAGTATATGCGCGTCTTTATGCAGCCCAGGGACTGTAAACAAATTATATTATATAAAAAGGAGATTGATGAAAATGAATAGTTCGAAGAAATTATCAACTAAGGATCTTATTAACACAGGTATTTTTACTGCGATTTATTTTGCGGTGATGTTTGTCTTTACGGCAGTAACATCTTTTGCACCAATTACTTATATTTTGCTGCCGGCATTTATTGCAATTCTTTGTGCACCAATTTATATGCTTTTTATCACCAAAGTAAAAACATTTGGAATGATTACCATTATGGGGGTACTGATCGGTATTTTGATGGTATTTACCACAGGTAATTCATGGATTATGTTTGTCTTTTGTTCCTTATTGGGCTTTGTCAGTGATTTGATCACAAAGACTGGCGGTTACACAAGCAGGAAAATGAGTATGATTGGTTACTGCGTATTTGCAATATGGCCGATTGGATCATTCTTTCCAATCTGGATTATGAGAGATGCCTATTTTGCCAGTGTTGTGGCATCCATGGGCGAGGTATATGCACAAGAGTTAAAAGCAATGACTCCTTACTGGATCATTCCGGTTATGATTGTTTATACAGTTATAGCGGCTGTTATTGGAAGTCTGATTTCTGGCAAGATGAATAAGAAGCATTTTGAAAAGGCAGGAATTGCATGAGTAATTTAAATCCAATAACAAAGATATTATGTATTCTCGCCGTTAATATTGTTATTACCTTTGGCGTGAATGTGATGATGGAACTGGTAATGTTAGCCAGTGTAAGTGCATTGTTTTGGGCAAATGGCAAATGGAAAAAAAGTATTCGTTATATTTTGATATTTTTATTTCTGCTGTTTGGTGATAAATGCATTCTGCCGTTGATATCGGCTGCATGGCTATCTACGCTTTCGTGTCTTGTGTTTATTGCTTTTCGTAAGTTTTTCTTTTGTATCATGGCGGCGGATTTTTTTATTTCTACTACAGAAATCAATGTCATGATTGCTTCAATGGAAAAGTTAAAAATTCCAGAAGCGATTATTATACCATTAGCTGTGCTGGTGCGATTCTTTCCAACGGTAAAAGAGGAATGGAATCATATACGTGCAGCTATGCGTATGAGAAATATTGGAACGGGGGTGGGGCAGATACTGCTTCATCCGATAGAAACTATGGAATATATAATTGTTCCGCTGCTGTTTTCCACGGTAAAGATAGGAGAAGAGTTGGCAGCGGCAGCATTGGCAAGAGGCCTTGGCATGAAGAAAAGAAGAACAAATTTGTGTCGGGTATCATTTAAAGCGGCAGACTGTTTTGTGATGATATGTTCTGTGACAGTAGTAATTTTATCAAAGCTATATGGAGGATATTGAGTTATATGGAAACAATAAGATTAAGGAATGTGTCATTTCAATATATGGGTGAAAACAGGATTAATGGTATTAGAAATGTAAATTTGAGCGTGAGAGAGGGGGAATGTGTTCTGCTGGCAGGAGTCAGTGGTTGTGGAAAATCCACCATTCTTCGAGTGATAAATGGGCTTGCACCTTATTTTTATGAAGGAAATATAACAGGTGAAATTGAATTAATGGGAAAACGGGTGAATGAAATTCCCTTTGCAGAAATCTCTCAAATCTGTGGAAGTGTGTTTCAAAATCCGAGATCCCAATTTTTTTATATGAATACCTCCAGCGAGATAGCTTTTGGTTGTGAAAATCAGGGAATTCCCACGAAGGAAATCAAGTTGCGCGTAGAAGAAAGTATAAAGCAATTTCAGTTAGAAGAACTTCAGAATCGCAACATTATGCAATTATCTGGTGGTGAAAAACAAAAAATTGCATTTGCAAGCATATATGCAGGAAGGCCGGACATTTATGTACTGGATGAACCTTCTGCAAATCTGGACTTTGATGCAATAATGGATATTAAAAGAATTTTAAAGAAATTAAAAGAACAGGGAAAAACTATTATCATAGCAGAGCATAGACTTTATTACCTGATGGATATTGCAGACCGTGTATGTTATGTAAAAGACGGAAATATTGCAAAAGAGTATACCATAGATCAATTTAAGCAACTCTCTGTTCAAGAATTGAGAAAAAGGGGATTACGTTCTCTCGATTATCGTACATTGTATGAGGAAATGTGTGCAAATGGTCAAATGGATGAGAGAACTAAAAAAGAAAAGAAAACGAACTCATCAAATAGAGTGAAGCATATCTACATGAAAGAAGTTTCCTGTGAATATAAAGGAACAGCAGAAGCAGCATTGATGATAAAAGAATGCATTTTACCCATGCATGAAAAAATTGCAGTGATTGGTCATAATGGTGCGGGAAAATCAACCTTTATGAACGGGTTGTGCGGCATGAATAAGTCGGTAAAAGGAATTTATTATAAGGGAAGCGAAATTCTCTCGGAAAAGAGAAGGTGTAAGGAGAGTTTCGAGGTGTTTCAGGAGGTAAATCACCAGCTGTTTACCAGCAGCGTTGCGGAGGAAGTTTCTTTAGGCAGTACGAAGAAGTCTGATGAGGAAAGGAAAGAGTTAATGGGTATGCTGGAATTGACTAACTATGCAGATACTCATCCGATGGCATTGTCTGGCGGACAAAAACAGCGAGTTGCAATAGCGTCTGCACTTTATAGCGGCAGAAGAATGATCTGCCTTGATGAACCGACCAGCGGACTCGACTATCATCAGATGGAGCGCGTGGCAGAGTTGATTGAAAAGATTCAGCCTGAACTGGATTTATTGCTGGTGATTACGCATGATCTGGAATTTATTTTAAAGACCTGTTCATATATTGTACATATTGAAAAAGGAAAAGTGTTAGAGCAATATTCACTAGACGAGGAAGGAAAGGAGAAATTATTTCGTTTTTTTGATTATGAAAAGTAGATTATATTTTGAAAAGTGTAAAAACAGACCTGCAAGAGTAAGAATGTTTTGCTTTTCCTATGCGGGGGGCGGGGCATCTGTGTTTCGGTCATGGCAAAGAAAATTGGGAGATCAGATATGCGTATGTCCGGCTCATTATCCGGGACACGAAGAAAGAATCCTGGAAGAACCCATACAGGATATGGAGGTGCTTGTGACAAATATATATGAAGAGATTCACAATAGAGACATGGATCGTAGCCCGTTTTTCTTATTTGGACATAGTCTGGGAAGCAGAGTAGCCTACGAACTTGCACTTCGGTTTGAGGAGGCGGGGATAGAAAACCTGATTGGAATTATTGTTTCAGCAGGACGTGCTCCTAATCGGAAAGAAAACCATCCCATTTATCATTTGCCGGAAGCGGAATTTTTTACAGAGCTATCTAAATACAATCGAACACCGATAGAGCTCTTTGAAAATAAAGCACTTTGGAATATTTTTGAGCCGGCATTGAGAGCGGATTTCACAATAGCAGAAACATACTGTGATAGAAGATATCGCAAACTTCACGTACCGATTTTAGCATTGCGCGGTACGCAGGATATGGAAATGACAAAAGAGGATCTAAAAGAGTGGAAAGCATATACTATGGGCAATTTTTATTGTGCTGATATTGAGGGTGAGCATTTATTTATAGATACGAATGAAGATGAAGTGTTAAAGAGAATAAAAGAATATGTATTGAGGGAAGAATTTGAGGTTTTGTATGCTGGAGAATAGAATGAAAGAGAAAATATTGAATATATACAGAGAGGTATTGCATGATACTTCTTTTGAAGAAACAGACAATTTTTTTGATAAAGGGGGAAATTCCTTAAGCGCTGCAAAAATCTGTCGTTTGATTCGGAAAGAAATAAATGTATCAATTGAGATTGCTGATATTTTTAAATACCAAAATGTGAGAAAAATGGAGAAGGAGTTAAGCCTGCGCAAGTCTAAAAATAATAGTCGGGAATTTTTATCAATCCAACACCGCGAGGCAGCAAGGTACGATGAATTCCCGTTGACAAAAATTCAGAAGGCGTATTTGATCGGACGTGAAAGCGGCAGGTGTTCATCCCATTTTTATATAGAATTAAAACGAAGCAAATTAGATTTAGAACGTTTTGAGAAAGTGGTGAATTTACTGATTCTTGAATATGATACGCTTCGAAGTATAATTGAGCCAAATAAACAGGGACAAAGAGTATTGGAGCAAGTGCCATATTACAGCGTTTGTTATCGTAATCTCACAAAGGAAACCGGCGAAGAAGCTGAATATCGTGCTATCAGAGAGGAAATGGAAAATCAGGTTCTTGATGTGTACCATTGGCCAATTTTTGATATTCGGGTAACAAAAACAACGAAAATGGGATATGTGCTGCACTTTAGTTTTGACAATGTGATATTGGATGGCTTTAGTATTCTTTCTGTATTAAATGAGATAGAAATGCGGTATCGTACCCAAAATTTTATTACCGAAATGCAGAATAATTCATTTAGGGATTATGTTCTTGCTTATGAATCTATTTATTCCACGAAACAATACCTTGCTTCAAAAAGTTATTGGGAGAAGAGAATAAATGAAATTTCGCCGGCACCTGCATTACCCACACAGAAGAAAAGGGAATATGGCAGTTTCTACCGACTGCAGGGAGTCTTAGAACGTGGACAGTGGGAAAGGGTGAAACAGAAGGCACAAGAACATGGGGTGACACCATCGGTGGTTCTCCTGACCGCTTTTTCAGATGTTTTATATCGTTGGAACCGTTATCGAGAGTTTACGCTCAATCTCACGGTGCATAATAAGGAGATTTTTGACGTAGCGTTTGAACAGGTTATCGGTGATTTTACAAGTTTAACTCTGCTAACAGTGAAAATGGGAAAACAGAGCAGTTTCTATGAAAAGTGCAAAGAAGTGCAGGAAAATATGGTGATAGCATTAGAAAACCGTTACTATGACGGAATTGATGTTCAAAGAGAAATTGCGAGAAAATATTCTAATGGTGAACAGGCATTATTTCCAGTGGTGTTTACTAGTATGCTGGGTATGGCAAAGGAACTGAATTTGCCCGGAAACCCCGTATATGGTATGACCCAGACGCCAAACGTGTGGTTAGATCATCAGCTGTGGGAATTTAATGGTGAGCTTTATTACAATTGGGACATCTTAGGAGGAATGTATAAAAGAGAGATGATGGAGGAAATGTTCCAAGCGTATCGTATGCTGTTAGAAAGACTTGCAGCAGAAGATAATGTGTGGAACGAGCAATGCAAGAGCCTGGTAGAATTGCCAAATGTTACTAAACGGCATTTACGAAATCAAACCAGTGAACATAAAAGGGAAGATACACTAACGTCGATGTTTTTGCATGCATATCAAAAGAATAAAGATGCAGTAGCAGTGGTAGCAGACGGAAAGGCATATACGTATGAAAAGTGTATGCAGCTTGCAGCTGCATTGGCAGAAACCCTGCCAAAAGAGCCTTTGATTGCAATTAAGATGGAAAAAGGAATTTGGCAGATTATTGCAGTTTTAGCAGTATTATTTAAAGGAAGTGCGTACGTTCCCATAGATTCCAGAAATCCCAAAGAGAGAATTCAGCGAATCATAAAAAATGCAGAAATAAAAACTGTACTGACGGAAGAAAATATGCTTTATGACCAGGAGTCAGTAATTGATACAGAACGATTGGCTGAAAAGATTTTAAAGAAAGAACAAAGGAATAAGCTTGCATATGTAATCTATACTTCAGGTTCTACCGGGGAACCCAAAGGTGTTATGGTCACACATGAGGCGGCTGTCAACACCATATGGGATATCAATGATAAATTCGAAGTGTCAAATTCTGCCCGTGGGTTAGCCTTGTCTAACTTGGCGTTTGATCTGTCTGTGTATGATGTTTTTGGCATATTTGCAGTAGGTGGAACAATTATTATGCCAAGGGAAGATAAAGTGCGCGATCCAGAGGAATGGATCCGATTGGTGGAAGAGAATAAGATTACCCTTTGGAATTCTGTACCCCAGTTTATGGAAATGCTGCTTTTGTATATGAAGAAAAATAAGGTGGATTTCAGGCGTGTTTCGTCTATCAGGTTAGTTCTTTTAAGTGGAGATAAAATAGAAAATCATTTGCCGGATTGGATTCGCAGTACAATTCCCGGCGTAAGAGTTATCTGTTTGGGTGGAGCTACAGAAGCTGCCATTTGGTCTAACTTTTATGAACCGGAACATATAGAAGAAGATTGGCATAGTATACCTTATGGTTATCCACTTGCAAATCAGCAATATTTTGTGCTGAATCGGGAATTTCTGGAATGTCCCAACTATGTGGAGGGAGAACTGTGTATCGGTGGATTGGGATTAGCATCAGGTTATATCAATGATGCAGAAATGACCAAAAGAAAATTCGTGACTATGAATGAGTATGGTGGCAGAATATATAGAACCGGAGACAGAGGAAAATATGATGCAGATGGTAAACTTCTATTTCTGGGAAGAGAGGATAAGCAGGTAAAGCTCCAGGGCTACCGCATCGAATTAGGCGAAGTAGAAGCTGCTCTTATGAAAGTGACGGGAGTCAAGAGCGCAAAGGTCATAGTGTGTGGTGATGAGTTAGTTGGCTTTGTAATATGGGAGAATTTTAAGCAGCCGGATATTCAAAAGCTGAAGCTTAAATTAAAAGAGCAGCTGCCTAATTATTATATACCACATTATTTTTATACGGTGGAGAAGTTTCCTGTTACGAAGAATGGAAAAGTAGATGAGAAGGCTTTATGCTCTATGAGCAAAAGATTGAATAAACAAAATGTCAAAAAGGAAATGTTTAAGACAGACACAGAAAGGGCGGTATCAGTAATATGGAAGAAACATTTAGGAAAATTGCTATTGGAAAGAAGTGATGATTTCTTTCAGTGCGGCGGAAACAGTATCAAAGCAATTGAAACAGTAGGGGATATCAATGAACAGTTTCCGAGTATATCAATGGAAATTAGTGAATTATATGCGAATTCTACCATTGCAGAGTTGGCAGAACTGATAGACCACAGGAAAAAAGAAAATATGAATGCAGATTGTTTTGAAGAGGGAGTTATTTAAAAATCGATTTATTAAAAGCCAGTAGAAAGGAAGGGACAGATTAGAATGAGTGTAAAACAGATTTTGCAGGAAATGTATAAGCAAGGGATAGAGATTTGGTGTGAAGGAGATAATTTAAAATATCGGGCACCGGATAATGTTATGACAAATGAGTATTTGAAGACATTAAAGGAAAACAAACAAAAAATAATATTTTTTTTAAAAAAGATAGAAGATAGTGAAATTGTATCGGACAGGAAATTGCGTTATGAAAAGTTTGATTTAACACCAATTCAGAATTCTTATGTCAGAGGAAGAGATGCTAATTATGAATTGAGTGGAATCGGCTGTCATGGATATATTGAGATTACATATGATGAGGAAATCGATGGAGGTAAATTTGAACAGGCATGGAATCAGGTAATAGCCAGACATGATATGCTGCGTGCCATTATATATTCGGAAGGATACCAGAAAGTGCAGGAAACAGTACCTAAGATTAAGGTTCCGGTATATGATCTTAAGGTTAAGGAGGACGTAGAGGTAAAATGTAAGATTCAGGAAATCAGAGACGAGCTTTCCCAGAAACAATACGATTTGGGAACATGGCCCTTGTTTGATCTGGCGGTGACAATTCACGAAGGTAGAAGTATTATTCACTTTTCACTGGACATGCTGGTGTGTGATTTTATCAGTTCTAACATCATTTTGAATGATTTAGAAGCCATATATCATGACAGATGCAGACGAATCAGTGAGCCGAATACTCTGTTTAGAGATTATATTGAATTTAAAAAGCAGGAAGAGGATAGAAAATTTTTAAAAAAGATGGACGATGAAGCATATTGGGATGCCAAGATAGAAAAAATGGGAGAGGCACCAGAACTTTCTATATTAGATGGAACGGATTATAGTGAAGAAAAATCATTCGAACAATATAAATTGAACATTCCAAAGGAAAAGTGGGAAAGAGTGGCAAGTGTGATGAGTAAGCACAAAGTTACGCAATCCATGATAATATTTTCTGCTTATGCTCATGTGCTTTCTTATTGGTCTAAAACAGATGATTTTTCAGTCAACATCACATTGTTGAACAGACCGAAAATTTCAGAGGATATCAGTGAGATTGTAGGTGATTTTACAGAAGTAAATGTTACTTCTGTAAATATTGATAAAGAAAAGACTTTTCTTGAAAACACTATTGAAATGCAGCTTGGATTGTGGGAAGATCTATCCCATAATGCATTTTCAGGAATTGAAGTACTTCGTAAAATGAGCAAAACAAGAAAGAAAAATGTAATTATTCCGGTAGTATATACCAGTACGGTTGGTATTAATGAAAAAAATGCAGTACTAAAAAATCAAAAAATAACCTATAAGATAAGCCAGACACCACAAGTATGGATTGATTGTCAGGCAGAAGAAGGCATGGATGCGATTACAGTTAACTGGGATGTGCGAAAAGGTGTTTTTAGCCATGAGGTTGTAGCGGAAATGTTTGAGAGCTTTCGGCAGTTATTAGAGCGCCTTTGTGAAAACTGTGAAGGGATTCTTGCAGAAAAGAATATTACATTATTATCAACCCAGACAGAGAAGGTTAGAGAAAAAGTCAATCAGACAGAAAAAAGAATTCCTGCAAAAATGATGTATGAAGGATTTCTTGAAAGTGTAAAAAAATATCCAATGCATACAGCTTTGATAACGGCACAAGGGGATTATACTTACCAAGTATTGGCAGAGCATGTGGCAGCAGTCAAACAACGCTTAGAAGATGCAGAGGTGGAAGAAGGGACAGTTGTAGCTATTCTTTTAGATAAAAATATCTGGCAGATTGCTTCGGTGTATGGGGTTTTGCTGGCAGGCTGTGTATATCTTCCAATGGATTATCATATGCCTGCAAAACGAAGAAATCGCATAGTAAAGGAGTCCGGAGCAAAATATGTTATTACAGACCAATTTATTGAAGATTATGGTGAAGTGAATTGCCAGACTATCTATATCAGGGAATTTAATACGGTAGAAGAGTTTGACCTGACGCCACGTACTCAGAATGTAGATAACCCTGCTTATGTTATTTATACCTCTGGCACAACAGGAGTGCCCAAGGGGGTAATAATCAGCCATAGGGCAGCAATGAATACCATACAAGATATGAATGAAAGATATCAGGTGTCACATGATGATATTTTTTTGGGAATATCAAATCTGGCATTTGATCTATCAGTATATGATATTTTTGGTTCGATGCAAGTAGGAGCAACGCTGTGCCTGCCTGATTCACGTCGGCGTAAGGACGCAAAACATCTTTACGAAAATCTGGTGCGATACCATATTACAATATGGAATTCTACACCGGCACAAGCTAAGATGTTAATGGATTATATGGAATTGGAGCAAATGAGAGGAACTTCCTCCCTGCGTAAAATGTTCCTTTCGGGAGACTGGATTCCGGTTGATCTGCCGGAGAGAGTAATGGATAAATTTGATAATGTGGAGGTTGTGAGTTTAGGCGGGGCAACAGAAGCAGCAATTTGGTCAATCTATTATAACATACCGAAAAATTATGTGAAGAAAAAGAGTATACCCTATGGTTTTCCACTGAGTAATCAGCGGTTCTATATTTTGAATAAGGATATGAAACCTTGTCCAAATGAAGTAGAAGGTGATATTTATATTGCAGGTGATGGTTTGTCCATGGGATATCTGAATGATGCAGACCTGACTAGAGAAAAATATATTACATATCCAGTGACAGGGGAGAGGATTTATAAGACAGGTGATGTTGGAAAATATCATGCAGATGGAGTTATTGAGTTTGTGGGAAGAAGTGACAGACAGGTAAAATTGCGTGGTCATAGAATAGAACTGGCAGAGATTGAATCAGCTATATTAAAGCAGGAGGGTGTTTCGGCAGCCGTAGTTGAAATTATCGGGGATAAGCCGGAAGAATACCGGTTGCAGGCAGCGGTTGTTCCACATAGGAAAAAGAATAAGAGAGAATATGTAAAGAACCAGAAAGAAGAGCAGGCAATACAACAAGCGATCAGAACATATACAGGTACCCTTGACAGGGAACTATTCAGGCGTTGGAACATGGGAATGGATGAGCTGGTAGTAAATGATGTATTTCGTTTATTCAATGATCAGGGAATTTTCAATTCTGATGAGATTTGTACTTACTCTGAAATAATAGAGAAACTTGGTGTACCAGAGAAATTGCATAAGCTTTTATACCGCTGGCTGCAGATGTTATGTAAAGAAGGAATGATAAAGCAGGAGGGAAACGATAAAAGTGCCTCCTTTCAACGGTCGAAGCATATGGAATCTAAAGCTTCTGAACAAAAGTGGAAAGAAATGTATGAAATTGCAGCACAGTTGGAAAATGGTAAAAATATTCTGGATTATATGAAAGTTTCTCATGATAATTTGCTGGGGCTGATCAGGGGAGAAGAAGATCCATTGGCATTTCTGTTTCCACAGGGAAATGTTGATGTGGCACTGTCTATTTATCATGACAATATTATCAATCAGGCATTAAATAAAATTACACGGGATGAAATTATATTTTTGGCAAAAAATAAAAAGAAAACAGTACGAATATTGGAAATCGGAGCCGGGGTAGGCGGCACATCTGTGGATGTAATACCCGCATTAGATGGAATAGATGTAGAGTATTACTTTACAGATATATCTGAATTTTTCTTTCATAAGGCAAAAGAACTATTTGGCGAGAGACCTTGGGTAAAATATCAGATGTTTAATATTAATCAGGAATACATGAGCCAGGGAATGGAACCATTTACTTTTGATATTATTCTAAGTGCTAATGTGCTGCATAATGCCACAAATATTGATGAGGTACTGGAAAATTTAAAGACGCTGTTAGTTGATGATGGCTGCATTATCATTATTGAAGAAACGAAAGAATCCTATAACCTGCTTACTACTATGGAATTTAAAAATGGCTTGACGGGATTTGAAGATGGAAGAGAAGAAAATTATCAGACTTTTATCTTAAAAGAACAGTGGCAGAGAATACTGAATGCTCATGATGCCCAAGTAGTCTGCGAATTTCCCGAAAATGATAGTGGATTCGAAGGTTCCGGGCAGACCATATTTGTAGCTCATTTTAAGAAGGATTATGAAGATGTAGATGTGGAGGTGCTTAAGAAGCATTTACAGAATAATCTTCCGGAATATATGGTACCTTCAGCTATATCTATAATGCCTAAATTACCGTTAACTCTTAACGGCAAGGTGGATAGAAATGAAATCATGCGAATCTATAGTGAGAGAAATAAGAATGCACATAATGAAACAAGTGATATGGAGAATAAGACGGATTTAGAGAGAAGATTGGCAGAAATCTGGTGTGAAGAATTGAAGATAGGTTCTGTCAGCAAGAAAGATAATTTCTATTTGGTGGGAGGCGATTCGCTGTTGATAGCCCAGGTAATTGCCAAGATGAAAGAGAGGCTTCCAGAGGCAAAAGAATGGGAATGGGATACTTTGCTTCAGGAAATGATGCAGACACCAAATATTCAGGATATGGCTCAAAAATTATCCTCTAATAAGGAGAAAGATAAGAGCCCGGAAAATAATCCCTGTTTTGTAAGTATGAAGAGAAGTATGAAACCAAATGAAGAATCAACAGCGCTTGTATTGCTGCATGCAGGTACGGGTACGTTATCCTCTTACAATGGTATGCTTCCATATCTGATGAAAAAGAGTCCGGAAAACGAGAGTATTTTTGGGTTCCGCTATGGAGATGAAACAGAATATTTGTCAATTCCAGTGAAAGATACATTTAAGGTATTGGGAGAAAAATATGGAAATCTACTAATAGAAATGGGATATAAAGAATATCATCTTCTGGGGCACTGTGTAGGTGGCAGTATTGCCCTTGAAACGGCACAGTATTTGAGAAAACAAGGTATAAAGGTAAGCGAAGTGACAATTATAAGTACTCATCTTTTGAATGGCAGCATCGCAAGTACTGTTGAGGGAATGGATCAAGAGATGTTTGGTGAAATGCTTACTACTAGTATGGCAAATGAGCTGTTGATGGAGCGTACATTTGCCAGATTAATTGATGCAGATATTTATGAGGCAGGCTATACGGTCAGAGATGATGAATTGCAAAAATATATTGAGTTTGTCGGATTGCACAATAATGGCCAGGTAACTGTGAGTGCCCTTTGCGAAGATAAAGGTGAATTCAGGAATTGCGTAGATGAATTTAGGAGGCTGGCTAAAAAGTCTAAATCAGAACGTTTAAATGCACTTTATCAGACGATAAAAAGACCAAATGGAGAAGTACTTGAGCACCAGCTTAAGATGCTGAATACGCTATTTAACATCTTTGTGCAGAACTTTACCTGTGTGGCGACTTATCAACCTGAAAAATACTATGGAAAAATGAGAGTATTTGAATGTGAGAATTCACGGGAATTGTTGTTTCCAGAGCTGGTAGCAGAGGACAGAGAAACATGGGAACCCTTTGGTGGGGGAGAATTTGAATTTGATACGTTAAAAGGAGCGCATCTGACTTGTGTCAGACATCCATTTATTGATGAAAATATAGCACAGATTTTAAATATTTCAAAAGAAGAAGCGGAAAGTTTGCTGTAGTATGGAGGAACCTGTTTATGAAAGTAGGAATATTAGGAGGAACTGGTGAAATAGGAAGTAAACTGCTTGCATGTCTTAAGATAATACCGCAGTTGTCGCTGATTGCCACATACCATAGTCGGTGTGTGGCAGACAGTGATAGTGTCAAATGGATGAAATGTGACATTCAAAAGGAAACAGAAATTCGCCAAATTATTGATATGGTGGATATCATTGTGAATTGTGCAGGGGCATCATATATAACAAGTGAACGTGTGGCAAAGCTTGCCGGAGAGTATGGGAAAATATATGTTGATCCATTTGGCGGAAAGTACCTGATGAGAAAGTTACAGCCCTATGAAAAAAAGGCAGAATTTATTCTTTCATCTGGATGTTTTCCGGGAGTCACCGGTTTTATGGCAAGAGCATTATGTGAGAGGTATGATACCATCCACTGTCTGGAGGGAAACATAATACAGACGGAAATCCCTAGTATATGTGCGGTAAAAGATTTCATTTTAAGTGGTATTCACGGATTTGGAAAACCGAAACAGTATTATTATAAGGGAAATTATTTAAAACAGGAGGCAGTTGAGTTATGCAGTTTAAGCGAAAATATATCTGTTCCTGTGCAGTTATATTATACGGAAGAGATTGATGAAATAGTAGAGACTTATGCTATTGAAGAGGCATACTGGTATACCATGTGTATGAATCCAATGGTGCTTAATGTTATGCAGAAAGGTATCATGGAGTATCTTAAAAGTCCGGCGGCAGAAACATTAGAAGCACAGGCGGTTAATATACGGAACACATTTTTTGAAATTCCGCTATCAGATCCTAGATTACCGGGAGTTGTTATTCAAGTTGCAGTACAAGGCATGCAAAATGGAAGGAAAAGCAGAACATGTTTTACTTTAAATTGTGATAATGCAAGCAGCATTAGTGCATTTGTTTTGAGTGAGGTCATCTTGCGTGTAGTCAATGAGGGAGAGAAAACAGGATTGTTTTTTGGTAAAGATGTATTGCCGTTAACAAGCATAGAGAAGATGAAGCAGGTATTTTGTATGTCAGAGGAAATATAAAGAGGAGGCTGAACGGAGGGAAAGATGGAAAATAAATGGATAGCACATGAAAGAAATAGAAAAGAATCAAAAATAAATATGCTATGTATTCCGTACGCAGGAGCAAGTGCGAATATTTACGGGAAATGGAAAAATATTTGTCCGGTGGAATACAATGTTTTACCAATGCTATTTCCGATGAGAGAAACACGAATTATGGAAGAAATGCCGGAGAATGTTAAAGGGATGGCTGAAATGTTCGTGGCAGAAGCAAAAGAAATATTTGAGAAACCAGTACTTTTGTTTGGGCATTGTACGGGTGCAATACTGGCATATGAAATTGCACTGGCGGCAGAAGAAATGCTGGGAAAAAAAGTGGTGGGCATAGTGGCTTCAAGTGCCAATGAGCCGGGAGAGGTACCAAAAGAAACAAAAGAATTAATGAATGCACCAAGGGAACGGCTGATAGAGTACCTTCGAAAAGAAGAGCTTGTGGAAGAGGAAATGTTAGAAGACAAAGATTTTTGTGATTATTACCTTCCTATCTTAAGAGCTGATTTTAAAATTTATGGTACATATAAGCAGAAAAGAAAAAAGCAGTTGGATTGTCCGATCATTACAATTTACGACAAGGAGGATTCAAAGATAAACGAAAGAACTGTTGATGCATGGGCAGAATACACATCAGGAGAGTATAGAAGCTATCAGGTGATAGGCGGACATTATTATATGGAAGATCCAAAACAAATTATGCAGATCATGGAGAAATTTATGGATGAATATATGATATCAAAACAGGGAGGAGATTTATGAAAAACGGTAGGATAAATCTTACGGACAAGGAGTTTTATGCTCTGGGGGAAGTGTTGTTTTCCAACAGATGTATGAAAAAAGAAAAACAGGAAAGTATACTGCAATATACTGCCCAGGAGGTGCAGTCCTATTTAAATTATGGAAAAAGGTTAGAGAATCTTGCAATAAGCCAGCCAGACCGAATCGCCATTGTAGACGAGGAGGAGAGAATTACATATGGACAATTACGGCAAAGATGTTTGATGTTGGCAGCATATTTTCAAAATGAGGGAATCCAAAAAGGAGATAAAGCTGCTTTACAAATGGAAAACAGTGCTATGTTTATACTGGTTACGCTGGCATTGTTTGAAATTGGTGCAGTCCCCATCATGCTCTTGCCGGCACATCAGAGGATAGAAATTGAAGGGGTTGTCAGAAAGGCGGAACCCAAAGTAATGATCACGGATGCAGGCAACAGCGAGTATCAGAAAATGATTCAGAAGATCTTTGATGAAAATGACAGTGTACAAAAGTGGTACATTACTGCTGATCTGAAAGAGTTACAGTTGGGAAATAATGTTAAGTTACAGGTGACAGAAGAAATCAGACAGGATGATTTAGCGATGTTGCTGCTGTCAGGTGGAACAACAGGTGTACCCAAAATGATTCCAAGGACACAGGGAGATTACATATATAACAATGAGGCATTGTCTAGAAGCTTGAAATTAAATGAGACGGATGTTTTTCTGGCAGTTCTTCCAATGGCACATAATTTTCCGTTGGGGGCTCCGGGACTTATGGGTACATTGCTGGCTGGAGGAACAGTTGTTGTCAGTAAATATAATACTCCCTTAGAAATATTTTCGCTTATTGAAGAAGAAAAGGTTACATTTGTTTCTATGGTCCCCGCAATTCTAAATATGTGCCTGCAATATCGACAGTATGATGACACAGACGATTTGTCAAGTTTGAGATTTGTGATGGTAGGCGGAGCAATGCTTCCAACTGAGTTATCCAGACAGGTAGATGATATGTTTGCATGCAAGCTGATTCAGATATATGGAACGGCAGAAGGATTGTGCTGTATCAATAGTCTGGAAGACGCATGGGAAATCAGATGTACGGTGCAGGGAAAGCCTTGCAGTCCTTTTGATGTGTTAAAAATTATCGATGAAAACGGTAATGAGGCAGGTGTGGGGGAAGAGGGAGAACTGATTACCAAAGGGCCTTATACTATACAGGAATATTACCGCTTAGAGGATAAAGAATACCAATATTTTACAAACACTGGTTATTATCGGACAGGAGATAAAGTACGGATAGATGAACAGGGTAACGTAATCGTGCTTGGAAGAGCAAAAGAACAGATCAATCGGGCTGGTGAAAAAATTATGCCAAGTGAGGTAGAAGAAAATCTGCTTATGCACGAAGCTGTGAAAGAGTGTGCTGTTGTAGGCGTAAAGGATGCGGTATTGGGAAATAGAATTTGTGCTTTTATAGTATCAGAAGATAAAAATATTACATTGAGCGAGGCGCGCTGTTTTCTGACAGATAAGGGAATGGCTTCCTTTAAGCTGCCGGATCAACTGGAGATAATAGCTTCCATGCCATATACGGCAGTGAAAAAGATTGATAAGAAAAGATTGGTGGCTATGTTGGAGCAATAAGTCTGTATAGTCCGGGGATAAAAGAAATGGAGGAGATAGTTGTGGAAAGCCTTGAAATGACAAGATTGCAATGTGCTTATCAGTTATCTAAGGAAATACAAGCGGAATTGTGCGGCATATCTTGTCATGTATACTTGGAATTTGACACAAGAGATTTGGATTACAAACGTTTGAACGAGGCATGGCATGCACTATACAATAGACATGGAATACTACACGGGCGTGCTGGCGAATTAGGTTATATTGATTTTATCGGAGAAGCAGGGTTTGAACCAATAAAAGTAATAGAAACTGTTGAGTTAGATAAAGATATTTTGCAGGTTAGGCAAGAACTATGTGAAGCAGAACCGAAGACGGAAGAAAATGTGGCAAAGCTGCTGGTTATGAAAGATTCCATGAGGATACGAAAGTTATGTTTTTCTATGAGTCTTATGTTCGCAGATCCACTGAGTTTTCAAATATTACTGGAAGATTTTTCAGATTATTATTTGAGGGGAAGTTTTTTGCAGCCAATGCCAGAACAGGCATTACAGAAATACTATGACATTACATGGAAGTGTTCAAGGGAAGAAAAGCGGATTGATAAAGAGTATTGGAAAAAGCGGGTAGAAGAGTATGGCAGAGGATATCGGATACCAGCTGCTGTAAATAGAAGATACATAGGGAGCTATGAAAGTTATGACCTTCTGCTTGCTGAAGAAGAATACAGCGCTCTTGTGGAGTGTGTGCGTGATAGAAATGTATCATTGGAAGAATTTCTATTGGGGGTCTATGGCTGGGTACTGCAAGAAAACATGGAAGATTCAAAGGTGGTCATCAATTATCCGGTGTTTCACAGAGAAGCAGAATATCAGAGAATAGTGGGAGATTTTTCGAAGAATCTGTTGGTGGGATTAGATTTTAGTTCTGTGCAGACATTTGAGGAACTGATGCACATGGTAACATCACAGGTTCGGGAAGATATGAAACATATGAATGTAGACGGTTTGGAAGTTCAGGGAATGTATAACAGGATGCTGAAAGATGATAATTATAAAGAGGCGGTTGTATTTTCACCAAGCTTGCATATGCCCCTTGTGTCATCACAATTTACAGAATATATTGGAGAGTTAGTGTGTTTGTCATCTAAGACACCGATGGTGGCATTGGATGCACAATTTTACCAGTTACAAGGAAAATTGTTTTTAACCTGGGTCGTTCCCCAAAACTGGTTTGAAAGTGGAAAAATAGAAAGGATGCTGGAGGATTATGTGCGGTTATGCCGTAAATTTTCAGATAGCGTAAAATGGAAGGAAAGGTTGGAAAGAAAATGAATCAGGAAACAGAGAAGAAAATAAAAGATATTATAGCGGATATTCTGAATATTGATTCAGATTTTGATGCGGATACGGAATTTATTAAATTAGGAGCAGATTCCCTATTTTTTGCAAAGCTGCAAATTGAATTAAAAAAGGAGTTGGGAAAAAGAATTTCATTAAAGGATATTTTTTCTAATGCAACTGTAAGTAAGCTGACAGAAAAAATTGTAGGAAACCAGTTATGAATAGAACACAGTATGTATTAACGGATTTGCAAAATGTATATTGTATGGGACAGAAGCAGCAGATGGCATTAGGCGGTACAGCCTCTCACGCGTATATGGAAATTACTGTATCCAACCCGGTGGAAGATAAGCTGGAACAGGCATTAAATAAGCTGGTGGAGATACAGGAGGTATTTCGCGGTGTAGTAGAAGATGGCTTTTTCGTGATAAAAGAAAAAATGCCTGTGGACATTGAGTATTATAATGTGGCAAATCTGGGAAATAAAGAACAGCAGGAGAAGTTGAATAGCATTGCAGACAAAATGTTTGATGAGCCTTTTGATATAGAAAATGGTCCCTTATTTCGCTTTGCTGTTACAAAGCTTTCTGCAAAGGAGAGTATTGTGCATATCTGCCATGCCGGAGTGATTGCAGACGGACAAAGCCATCAGGTGATTCTTGAGAATCTTACAGCGTTATATGAAGGAAGAGAGGTTAATTGTAAAGCAACCTTTCAGGAGTATGCAGCATATATTCGAAAGCAGAAGGAAGATGAAAACTTTTTGTCTGACAGGGATATGTTATTGCGTCGATACACAGGGTATAATCTGCAGCCGGAGCTTCCACTGGAAAAGGGAGAAAATGAAATTGTATCAGTGGAGCCAAAACAGTTGGAATTTTGGCTGACCGAGGAGGAGTATCAGAGTCTGGAATGTCTGGCAAGGGAAAATGGATTGACAACATTTGCATTATTGCTGACTGTTTTCGCCAAAACATTGAGTATGTATAGTCAAAATAAGAAGTTTTTGCTTAATATACCCGTGAGTAAACGCAATATTTTTTTAGAGGGAATAGAAAACTTGGTAGGGCTTTGCTCTAATTTTATATTATTTGATTTTGATGATACTGGCTGGTGTCCCATTTATGAGCTGGCAAAGGAGAATCAGGAGAAGATTTTTACAATAGCGGAATATGATACATGCCAGGGGACTGATTTGATCAAGGAGCTTCAGAAAAAAAGTAATGGAGCACTTATCGCACCAGTGGTGTTTACCAGTATAATAGGGGGAAAACATTATGTTGGTGGGACAATGCAAAAGAGAAGAACCAGAAGCTATACAAGTCAGGTGTGGCTTGAAGTACTGCTGACAGAAACAAAAGATGGCGTCTTAGTAACATTTAGTTATGTTAAGGGTCTGCTTAAACAGGGAATTCCGGAAAGAATAGGAGAAAGCTATCTGAGAAATCTTAGATTACTCATAAATGGGCAAATGGATGGAACAAAGGATTACTGTTTTCCAATTTCAGAAAATGAACAGGCGAAAATAGAGGAAATAAATCAGACAGAACAGGAAATATTGAAGTTAACTCTGCCGGAAATATTGGAGAGAAACTTTACTTTGTATGGGGACAAGAATCTTTTATGTGGACCGAAAGGAAACATGACTTACCACCAGGTAAAAGAAAAAGCACAAGGTCTTATTGCTGTTTTGAAAGAAAGGGTAAGTTTATCTGAAGATCTTGTGGTAGGACTTTATCTGCCCAAAAGCATGGGGCAGGTTATGAGCGAAATAGCACTGATCTATGCAGGGATAACATTTTTACCAATGGATATTGAATTACCAGCTGAGGCAGTACAGGACTGCACGGCAAGGGTAGGAGTACAGATTGTAATTACCAACGGGGAACTGGCACAAAAGTTAGAAGGGACGATTCAGGTTCCTATACTTCGTATAGAAGAAACAGACAGGAGGGGAGAAAGAATTGTTCCCCGGTTTAATGAGAGACCAATAATTATTAATACATCTGGTACCACAGGTGTATCTAAAAGTGTGGGATTGCGGCATGAAGCAATCGTAAACTGTATCTTAGATACGAAAAAAATATTTGAAATTACAAATAAAGATACTTGTTTTGCAATCACTAACTATTGTCATGATATGTCGATATTTGATGTGCTTGGAATGTCGGTAATTGGCGGAAGCATAGTGATTCCAGAAGGGATTGAAAAGGAACCGGAGGAGTGGGTGCGGTTAATGAAACGCTACAGGGTGACTGTATGGAATTCAGTACCTGCACTGATGCAAATGTTGATGTTGGCAGATTGCGAAGACAAAAAGAGTGTGGCAGAAAAGCTGCATACAGTAATATTAGGCGGTGATTATTTACATACAAATCTGGTAGAAGAACTTTGGAATATAAGTCAAAGTATGAGAATTTTCAATGTGGGCGGTCCTTCAGAAACTACAATCTGGAATATATATCATGAGGTGAAGGAAGAGGACATCAGAAATGGGCAGATTCCATACGGAAAGCCATTTCCCAATACGAAATACTATATACTGGATGAAAAACTTCAACTATGTCCTATGGGAGTGCTGGGTACTATGTATATTGGCGGTTTGGGCGTATCTATGGGATACGTTGGAAATGAAAAGGAAACGCAGCAGAAATTCGTGAAGTATAAAAATGAACTTGTATATGATTCCGGAGATTGTGGGATGTATACAGAAGCAGGTGAGATCCTCATTTCTGGAAGAAAGGATCTGCAGATAAAAATTATGGGAAAGCGGATTGAAATCGGAGTGGTAGAAAGTGCATTGGCAGAGGTGGCTGGAATTAGTATGGCAGCAGTAGTTTATGATAAAAATAAAAGTAAACTGGTGGGATGCTATATGGCAGAGAGTGAGATTTCGGAGGGAGATATATGTAGGAAAATGGCATTAAAATTGCCAACATATATGATACCTGCAAAATTTATTCAGGTTGAACAAATTCCATTGACGGCAAATGGCAAAGTAGATAGAAATGCACTAGGCAAAATCATTGAAATAGCAAAGTACTCAGAGATGAAAAAAGAGATCAAAGGCGACAGCGAGATTATGGAGAAATTATATCAGTTTTGTGAAGAAGTATTTGAAAGTGATGAGATATATGAGGAAAATAATTTTTATGAGATGGGAGGTGATTCCATATCAGCAATGAAACTGGCAGGTAAAATTAAGAGAAACTTTCAAATAGCTTTTTCCGTAACAGATATACTGGGTAATCCGTGCTTAGAAGATGTTGAAAATGTTATTCGAAAAAGGCTGTTTGCATACGAGTAAACCAATAAAGTTCATGTTCTGTAGTTTGAGTAAGTACTGTTGGAATCTGCCGTTTCTGAAAAACCGTACAAATATAATTTTCTTTGAACCAGATATGAAAAAAATCCTTTGGAACAGATAGCGTGTTGATGGAAGGGAGATTGCAGGCAAGCCCCATGCCCTTTTCCTTGGTATATGCTTCTTTGCGTGTCCATAGTTCAAAAAATGCCTTGTCTTTTTCGGAACCGGTAAAGTGGTCAATGTAATCAATTTCTTCAGCATGAAATACGGAAGGCATGATTTCAAGGGGGGCAGATTTGCAAGCCTCAATATCAACGCCAATGCGTCCCTGAGACGATATACCGCATAAAATCGCATTATATGTGTGAGAAAAATTAAAGTCAATATCCGGGCGTGACATAAGGTATGGTTTTTCTAAAGTATTCCATAATATGTCTTGCTTATTATAATCAATATTGTAATGCAGTTTTAGCATATATGAAAGCAACAGTGGGGCATATAAAGATAAGCGTTTATCTGAATCATGAAGGTAGCGAAGTGTTTTTTTGCGTCGAATATCGGGTAAATATTTTAATAGTACTTCATCAGTCTTATCCCATTTGGCGGAGGATAAGGGTAAAAAGTAGATATATGTAGCTTCCATATTAAAAGTCCTCACATGTGTTTTAATTTCGTTAGTTTTATCTAACCAATAAATATCACATTACAAAAAAAATGTCAATAGTGGGGAAAGTGAAGGATACGCAGAACAAACGGGAAACTTGTTGAACTTGAAAAAAATCTTAAGAAAATTTTGGATACTGAGAAAAAATCTGATAGGGAAACTATTGTTGCTCCAGGGTCAGTTATTGATTATGATGAGGAGTATTATAAGAACATTGTTGCAAATGGAGTAGATGAAATTAAGAATGATAAGTATCAGAAAGTAATTCTGTCAAGAAAAGTACCGATAGATAAGCGGTTAGAGCAGAAATAGACAGTGAGGGAAATGTCTATACTTTTCCGTTGGCTGGAACTAGAGCATTAACAGAGGATCCGGAGAAAAATAAAGAGTTAAGGAATGACTTGCTGCATGATACGAAAGAAATTGCGGAACATGCAATTATTATGTAAATTATTCCCGGCGGTTACTGCATCAGGCATTCCCAAGAAGGAAGCGATAGAGGCAATTGGCAGAATTGAAAAAGAAGCCAGAAAATTGTACAGCGGCAGTGTTACGACCTATGACAGCAATGGAGCGTTAGATGCGGCACTTGTATTAAGAAGTATTTTTCAAACGGATAAAGAAAACTGGGTGAGGGTTGGAGCTGGAATTGTAGCTCTGTCTAATCCGGAACGTGAATTTATAGAAACACAGGAAAAAGTAAGCAGTATTGTAAACGAACTTATTTTGGAAAGACAATAAAATCGTAATTAATTTTCTGAAAAACAGCTATTTGCTATAGCAAGGGCCTATAACAAGTAATACACATTTCATATTAGACAATTAGGAAATTACATGGTATTATATCCTTGCAAACAGATAGGAATTAAATGAAAGAAAAAATAAAACTGAGCAGATAGAAAAGGAGATTACAATTATGAGTAAAAAAACAAGAACAGAAAGAAATTTTAAATTTGAAACATTACAGCTACACGTGGGACAGGAGCAGCCAGATCCAGTGACAGATGCAAGAGCAGTACCGATTTATCAGACGTCATCTTATGTATTTAAGAACAGTGAACATGCGGCAGCAAGATTTGGACTCAGTGATGCAGGCAACATCTACGGAAGGCTTACAAATCCAACACAAGATGTATTTGAAAAGAGAATTGCAGCCTTAGAAGGCGGGGTGGCAGCTTTAGCAGTGGCTTCCGGTGCAGCAGCAATTTCCTATACCATTCAGAATCTTGCTCAGGCGGGTGATCATATTGTGGCAGCAAAAAATATTTACGGGGGCACTTTTAACTTATTGTTACATACACTTCCACAATATGGAATCACCACTACTTTCGTAGATATCTTTAATGAAGAAGAAATAAAGGCAGCCGTCAAAGATAATACGAAGGCAATCTTTATTGAAACTTTAGGAAATCCAAATTCCGATGTAGTTGACATTCAGGCAATTGCAGAAATTGCACATGCATATAAAATTCCGTTGGTGGTTGACTCTACGTTTGCCACACCATACTTGGTAAGACCGATCGAATATGGGGCAGATATTGTAGTTCATTCTGCAACGAAATTCATCGGCGGTCACGGAACTACCATAGGCGGTGTTATTATTGACAGCGGTAAATTTGACTGGGAAGCATCAGGAAAATTCCCATCACTTACAGAGCCGAACCCAAGCTACCACGGAATCAGCTTTACCAAGGCAGTGGGAGCAGCCGCCTTTGTTACAAAGATTCGTGCAATTTTACTGCGTGATACAGGGGCAACGCTTTCTCCGTTCCATGCATTCTTTTTCTTACAGGGATTAGAAACCTTATCCTTACGTGTAGAACGCCATGTGGAAAATGCAATCAAGGTAGTACAATACTTAAATAGCCATCCGCAGGTAGAAAAGGTAAATCATCCATCTGTATCAGAAGATCCAAAGCAGCAGGAACTTTACAAAAAGTATTTCCCAAATGGGGGAGGTTCTATTTTTACCTTCGAAATCAAGGGAGATGCCCAGAAAGCCAAAGACTTTATTGACAGCTTAGAATTATTCTCACTGTTAGCAAATGTGGCAGATGTAAAATCCTTAGTAATACATCCGGCAACCACCACTCACAGTCAGTGCACAGAAGAAGAATTGACAGAGCAGGGAATTAAGCCAAACACAATCCGCCTTTCCATTGGAACAGAAAATATCGATGATATTATCGAAGATTTAGAAGAGGCATTTAAGGCGGTAACAAAAAAGTCATTGTAATATTGACGTTTCCGAAAGGAAAAAACCACTAAAAACTATCCTAATAGTAGAAATTTCATGGATGTGAAAAAAAATACAAAAAAACTCTTGAAAAAATTTGCAAAGTTGTGTATTTTGTAATATGTACGTTGTTAGCGGACGAATGATTGTCCGCGGTATACACACAGAGCGTAAAGTTCAGGAGGAAATAGTAATGATTAAAGTTGTTAAGTTTGGCGGCAGTTCACTTGCCAGTGCAGAACAGTTTAAAAAGGTAGGAGATATTATTCGGGCAGATGAAAGCCGAAAATATGTAGTACCATCCGCACCGGGCAAAAGATATTCAAATGATACAAAAGTTACTGATATGTTGTATGCTTGTTATGCAGCAGTGGCAGAGGGTAAAAAGTATAAAGAACTGTTAGACCGTATTAAGGATAGATACAATGAGATTATTCAGGGATTAGGGTTAAACCTTTCCCTGGATGAAGAGTTTAAAATCATCGAAAAAAAATTTTTAGAAGGTGCCGGAAACGATTATGCAGCATCCCGCGGGGAATACTTAAATGGCATCGTGATGGCAAATTATTTAGGATATGAATTTATTGATTCTGCAGAAGTTATTTTCTTTAACGATGAAGGTGAATTTCTGGCAGAGAAGACAAATGTTATCTTGTCAAAAAGATTAAAGAGCGTGGAACGTGCTGTTATTCCAGGTTTTTATGGTTCAAAAGAAAATGGTGAAGTAAAAACCTTTTCACGAGGCGGATCTGATGTGACTGGTTCTATCGTTTCTAAGGCAGTAAAAGCTGATTTATACGAAAACTGGACCGATGTATCAGGTTTCCTTGTGGCAGATCCAAGAATTATTGACAAACCTCAAGTGATTACAACCATTACTTATAAAGAATTAAGGGAACTTTCCTATATGGGAGCAACTGTATTACATGAAGATGCTATTTTCCCAGTTCGTAAGGAGGGAATTCCTATCAATATCCGCAACACAAATGCACCGGAAGACGAGGGCACTATGATTGTGGAAAGCACCTGTCGACAGCCGAAATTTACCATTACAGGTATTGCAGGCAAGAAGGGCTTTGTGGCAGTCAATATTGAAAAGGATATGATGAATTCAGAAATTGGTTTTGGCAGAAAAGTTTTGGAGGCTTTTGAAAAAAATAACATTTCTTTCGAACATGTTCCATCTGGTATTGACACCATGACAGTATTTGTTCATCAGCCGGAATTTGAAGGAAAGGAACAGGCTGTTTTATCAGAAATCCACCGTATGGCAAGTCCGGATTCCATTGAATTAGAATCAGACTTGGCATTGATCGCAGTGGTAGGACGTGGAATGAAGTCTACCAGAGGAACCGCAGGGAGAATTTTTGCAGCCTTGGCACATGCAAATGTAAATGTTAAGATGATCGATCAGGGTTCTAGTGAGCTTAACATCATAATCGGTGTAAGCAACAGTGATTTCGACAATGCAATCAAAGCAATCTATGATATTTTTGTAACAGTTCAGTTATAATATATAGTAAGAAAAATATCTAAGACCATAACATCCGATAAATACTTGATGCTATGGTCTTTCTTAAAAAATCATGTATGAAAATCCATAAAAAATATATATTCTTGTAATTATTTGACAAATTTGATAAACTAAAAATAGTATACTGAATGAAAATAAAAAAGAAAGGAAATGAATGAATGGTAGATTTTGGACAGTGGAATGAAATTGTAGAGGGATTGGCACACTCATGTGAAGTGAATTGCCGGATTGAGCAGGAATTATACGATAAATATGAAGTGAAAAGAGGTCTGAGAGACAAATCAGGAACAGGAGTACTTGCGGGGCTCACAAAAATTTCACATATACAGTCATTTGAAGAAAAAGACGGAAAGAAGATTCCTTGTGAGGGGAAGCTTTTATACAGGGGATATAATATTATAGATCTTGTAAAAGGCGATATTTTGGATAAAAGATTCGGATTTGAAGAAATTGCATATCTAATACTGTTTGGGGAACTTCCTAATGCAGAGCAATTAGAATGTTTTAAACATCTGCTGGCAAAAAGCAGAACATTGCCTACCAACTTTGTGAGGGACGTTATTATGAAGGCACCAAGCAAAGATATGATGAACTCTATTTCAAAAAGTGTGCTTACTCTTGCATCCTATGATGAAAGCGCTTCTGATATTTCTATCCCAAATGTCTTGGGACAGTGTCTTATGTTGATCAGTGTATTTCCAATGTTGGCAGTATATGGATATCATGCATATAACCATTATGAAAGAGATGAAAGTTTTTATATTCATAGACCCGATGAAAATCTTTCTATGGCAGAGAATTTCCTTAGGCTGTTAAGACCGGATATGAAATATACTGCTTTAGAGGCAAGAGTCTTGGATATTGCCTTTGTACTCCATATGGAACATGGCGGTGGAAACAATTCTACCTTTACTACTCATGTGGTATCTTCTTCAGGTACGGACACTTATTCTGCCATTGCGGCGGCACTTTCTTCTTTAAAGGGACCAAAACACGGTGGAGCTAACATTAAGGTAGTAGAAATGATGAATGATCTGAAGAAAAATGTAAAGGATTTGAAGGATGATGAGCAGATTGCAGATTATCTAAGAAAACTGTTGAACAAAGAGGCATTTGATAAGAAAGGATTAATTTATGGAATGGGGCATGCTGTATATTCCATTTCCGATCCAAGAGCAACTATTTTCAAAGGCTTTGTAGAGCAGTTATCTGATGAAAAAGGAAGAAAAGATGAATTTGAACTGTATTCCAAAATAGAACGTCTGGCACCACAGATTATTGGAGAAGAACGTTCCATATACAAAGGAGTCAGCGCGAATGTGGATTTTTATAGTGGGTTTGTATATAGTATGTTGGATATTCCGCTGGAATTATATACACCAATGTTTGCCATAGCAAGAATTGTGGGTTGGAGTGCTCACAGAATTGAAGAACTGGTGAATGTGGATAAAATTATTCGCCCTGCTTATAAGAGTATTACAGAAGAAAGAGTATATCGTCCTATGGATGAACGTTAAATGAGCTGTCCCTGTTTGGGGCGCTCTTTTTTTGTAGACAATGCAGTGAAATAAACATCATTTGAGAATTAATGTCGAAAAATGTAAAGTGAAACTTGTTGACTAATTTAATGAAAAAATGCATACTTTGTAGTTGTGAATTAAAAAAATAAGGCGGTGTCTATACGTGAAAAATAAAATAATTACAAAAGAATGGAAAGGTATTATCTTCTTAATGGCAGTATGCGTTCTATTTACTATAATTCTTTTGTATGAAATCGGACAGCAGGCAAGTGAAAGTATGCAGGAAGAAACGGCAGCACACATTATCGAAATAACAGAGCAGGTGAAAACACATATTGACTTGAGGACAAAGATAAGCTGGAACATGATTCAAAATGTGGAGGAAATGTTAGCATTAACAAAAGAATCATCAGACAGTAATGTATCGGAGTATTTAGAGTATGAGAAAAGCATTTGGGGATTTCAGAAAATGTTCCTTATGTCAAAGGAATATACATATTATAACGAAAAAGAAGAATTTCATACATTTTCTATAGACAAAAATTTATATGCCAGAATGTTGCGGGGAGAGTGTATCAATACCATAAAAACCAATCAGCAGGGAAACGATGTAATTTACTATATGCGTACGGTGAATCCGGTGAAATATAAAGACATTACCGTGTCTTCTGTGGGCGTTTCTTATAAGGTGGAAGATTTGTTAAGAGAGATAAATATTCGCGCTCTAGAGAAAGAGGGGGAATGTTATTTAATTGATCCTCAGGGACAGACGATTGTTTACACAAACAATAATACCACTGGAACTGACGATGACATTACAGAAACGCTAACGCAGGTAATAGGAGAAAATCAGGAAAAAAGTATTGAGTATTTGCAGGAGATGATTTTACGCAGAAAGTCAGAAGCAGTGTATCTTTCCACGAAGCAGGGGAAATCTCTTGTTATCAGTGTTCCAATGGAAGAAAATGACTGGATTTTATTTACTGTAATTCCGGAAAAAACTTTAAATGATGATGTATATGCGTTTGTGAGAAAGATTGTGTTTAGTGCATTAGCTATCATTGGAATTATGGTAACTATATGCATTAAGATGTGTAAGCTGTACGGCAAAGAAATAGTACAGAAAAAGGGAGAGGAAACTTTAAAATATTTAGAACAGGCATTGGAGGCGGCCCAGCACTCAGAAAAGGTAAAAAGCCGTTTCTTAGTCAGTATGTCACATGACATTAGAACTCCAATGAATGGAATTATGGGAATGAGTATGTTAGCTAAAGCTAACATCCAAAACAAAGGCAAAGTAGAGTATTGCCTGAACAAAATCGATGTGTTGGCAAATCATTTGGTTCAGCTAGTTAACGATGTATTGGATATTTCACAGATGGAGAGCGAAAAATTTCATTTGAATAACAAAAAAATCTGTCTTATGCATATTTTAAATGAAGTGGTAGAATTGACCAAGATTCAAAGTGAGGATAAGAACCAGAACTTTCATGTGGATATTGATGAACGTTTAAATTTGGAAGTTTGGGCAGATTGCGTAGGAATTAAGAAAATATTACTGAATGTGTTGTCTAATGCAGTAAAATATACGGATCAGGGAGGTGATATCTGGTTTCGTGCAAGTGTGGTAAAATATAGTAATAAATTTGCAACGGTTATGTTTGTAATACAAGATACTGGGAAAGGAATGGAAAAGGCATACATAAACAGGATTTTTGATGCATTTACAAGAGAAGACAAGGAGGAAGTGAAAATTATTGAGGGCAGTGGTCTTGGAATGGCAATTACAAAACAACTGGTGGAGGTTATGAACGGTGTCATTTATGTGGAAAGTGAAGTCGGTGTTGGAAGCCGTTTTACCATTGAACTGCCATTTAAGAGAGGACAGGCAGAAGAAGTAATAGATATAGAGCCGGAAGAAGATAAATCAAATTTCACATATCAATATAAAAAAATTCTTTTGGTAGAAGATAATTCTTTGAATGCAGAAATTATGAAGGAAATTCTGAGTATGGCAGGTGCAGTGGTAGAAATTGCTTCGAATGGAAAGGCGGCGGTCGAAGTTTTTGAAGAAAGTTCTGAGAATTATTATGATTACATACTGATGGATATTCAAATGCCGGTAATGGACGGATATAGTGCGGCAAGAAAAATCCGTAATTTAGAAAGAACAGACGCAAAAAAAGTTATTATTCTTGCTATGACAGCTCATGCATTTATGGAGGATATTGAAAAGGCGAAAGAGGCAGGAATGGATGGACATGTGTCAAAACCCATTGATATGAAAATCTTATCAAAAAAATTGGAAGAGTTAGAACAATTAAAATGAAATTGTAAAAATCAGATGAAATAAAAATAAAAATACTGAAATTCTATTGACAGAAATAAATAATCTACTATAATACTTGATATACTCAATTATTGAGTAAGTCAAGTATTTTTGTTTTGAGAGAAAGGAGAACATCTAAATTTTCTATGGTAAAAGCAGTCTGGAGGTGAAATGATGTGCTCAGAGGCAAATGAGTGTATGGAAGTGCTGAATAAGATACGATTGCTAGGGAAGAGGCAGACAAAATGTCACACTTTGGCAATGGCAGAGTTTTTTGTATTGGTGGAAATTGAAGGAATTTCAAAGGAAAGAGAAGAATGTGGCATTACCAGCAGCGAATTGGCAGAGCGGATGGAGCAGACAGTATCTTCCGTATCAAAGATGATTAAGAATTTGGAAGAAAAGCAATATGTTATGCGAAGTCCTTCGCCAAAGGATAGGAGAGTATACTATATTTCCGTGACAGAAAAAGGCAGGGAAACTATAAAACAAGTCAGGGATAAACAAGAAAAAATACTGCAGTATACCTCCGACAAGATGGGAGAGAGAGATATGCGGGAATTTAAACGTCTGCTAAAAAAATGGTATAGTAATTTAAAAACGGGAATGGAGGAAACATGGGATGATTAAAATTCTCAAATTTGCAAAAAAATCATGGTACTGGATTGTGCTGATTATTGCATTGCTGTTTATACAGGCGGTATGTGATCTGTCATTGCCGCAGTATACATCAGATATCGTAGATGTTGGTATTCAGAACGGCGGAATCAGTGAAAGTATTCCAAAAGCCATGACGGAAACAACATACAATGAAATAAAACTTTTTATGGAAGATGAAACGCAATTAGATCATTATTATGATTATTTGGATTATGCACAGGTTGACGAAGTACAGAAGGAAGAATATCTAGAAGAGTATCCGGAATGGAAACATGAAAATATCTATGTACTGAACTTTGATCCGGAAGAAGAAACAGAAAAAGAAGAAGAACTTAGCGAATTGCTCCAGATTCCGGCAGCGATGTACTCTATGTTGGATCAGGAAACGAAAGAGTCCTTGCCACTTCTTCCAAAAGAAGTGAGAATGAACATGGTAAGCAGTGCAGAAGAACAATTATCCCAAATGGAGGGGCTGGTAGGAGATTCTGTTTCCGTATCATTTGTAAAAGCAGCCTATGAAGAATTGGGAATGGATATGGAAAAAATACAGATGGATTATTTGATCCATATAGGTGTAAAAATGTTATTATTAGCATTTCTGGGAATGATAGTTGCAATTACGGTAACATTGATTGCTTCTAGAGTTGCAGCTGACACCAGTAAAAGTCTGCGTGATAAAACCTTTGAGAAGGTCGTAGGATTCTCTACGGCAGAAATGAACAATTTTTCTACAGCGTCACTGATTACTAGATGTACCAATGATATCCAGCAGATACAGCTGGTTTTTGTAATGCTGCTTCGTATCGTTGCATATGCACCGATTCTAGGTATCGGAGGTTTGATTAAAGTGCTCCGCACCACACCATCTATGGCATGGATTATCGGAGTTGCGGTGCTTGCAATTATATGCCTTGTTATTATATTAATGGCGGTGGCAATGCCTAAATTTAAGAAAATGCAGGTATTAGTGGATAAATTGAATCTGGTATCCAGAGAGATTCTAACGGGTATTCCAGTTGTCAGAGCATTCAGCCGAGAAAAACATGAAGAAAAAAGATTTGATGAAGCCAATCGCAATTTAATGAAAACACAGTTGTTCACCAATCGTGCTATGGCATTGATGATGCCCACTATGATGTTGATCATGAATGGAATCACAGTGTTGATTATTTGGATAGGTGCTCATGGAATAGATACGGGAGATTTGCAGGTGGGTGATATGATGGCATTTATCACTTATACTATGCAGATTGTAATGGCATTCTTAATGATTACCATTGTATCTGTTATGATTCCGAGAGCCGCAGTGGCAGCGGGACGTGTGGATGAAGTTTTAAACAGCAAGACCTTAATTATCGATCCAGAAATGGAAAAAACACCAGATGTAAGTTTAGGTACTGTAAAATTTGATCATGTAAGCTTTAAATATCCTGGAGCAGAAGAAAACGTTTTAAGCGACATTAATTTTACGGCAAAGCCGGGAGAGACCACTGCAATTATCGGAAGTACAGGTTCTGGAAAATCCACCTTGGTAAATTTGCTGCCTAGATTGTATGATGTAACGGAAGGTGCCATTGAGATTGACGGAATCAATATCAAAGACATGAAACTGAAAAAACTGCGTAATATGATTGGGTTTGTACCTCAAAAGGGAATTTTATTCTCAGGAACCATTGATTCTAATTTAAGATTTGGAGCAAAGAATTCCAGTAAGGAAAATATTGAAAGTGCAGCAGTGACAGCGCAGGCAATGGAATTTATAACAGCAAAGCCAGAACAGTTTAATTCTCCTATTTCACAGGGCGGTGCTAATGTATCTGGAGGACAAAAACAGCGTCTTTCCATTGCAAGAGCCATTGCAAAGAATCCTAAGATTTATGTATTTGATGACAGTTTTTCTGCATTGGATTACAAGACCGATGTAGCGGTGAGAAAGGCACTTCACGAGAAAGTGAAGAATGATGTGGTTATTATCGTGGCCCAGAGAATCAGTACGATTATACATGCGGAAAAAATTATCGTGTTAGATGAGGGAAAAGTAGTAGGTATGGGAACCCATGAAGAATTGCTGAAAGATAATGAAGTATATCGTCAGATTGCAATGAGCCAGTTGTCTGAAAAAGAGCTGGGGATTACAGAAGACAGAAAGGAGGAAAAATAATGGAAGAACAGAAAACTCCCAAAAAACTTGGTGGACCTATGGGAAGAGGCCAAATGGCAGGCGGTGAAAAACCAAAGGAATTTAAAAAGACGTTAGGGAAGCTGATAAAATATTTGAGTAAGTATCATGCAGCAATTATTATTGTTATGATCTTTACCGTTGGAAGTACGGTGTTTAATGTAATTGGACCAAAGATACTTGGAAAGGCAACCACAGAAATATTCAATGGTCTGATAAGTAAGATTGGCGGTGGTGCCGGAATAGACTTTACAAAAATTGGAAAAATTTTGATCATTTTACTTGGTCTGTATGGATTGAGTACACTTTTTGGGTATGTGCAGGGCTTTGTCATGAGCGGTATATCCCAAAAGATGTCGTATAAGCTGAGAAAAGAACTATCAGAAAAATTAAATCGTCTCCCAATGAGTTATTATGACAAAAGGACATATGGTGAAGTATTATCCAGAATCACCAACGATGTGGATACTTTGGGCATGAGCCTGAACCAGTCAGTCACACAGCTGATTACTTCTGTAGCAACCATTGTGGGAGTGCTTATCATGATGTTGACCATCAGCCCATTGATGACTGTGATTGCTCTGCTGATTCTTCCGGTTTCAGCGGGTTTGATTTCTGTGATTGTAAAACATTCCCAGAAATACTTTAAACAGCAGCAGGAATATTTAGGCCATGTAAATGGTCAAATTGAGGAAGTATTTGGCGGACATAATGTGGTGAAACTGTTTAATAAAGAAGAAGATGTGATAGACCAATTTAAAAAGACAAATGAAGTTCTTTACCATTCTGCATGGAAGTCACAGTTTTTCTCAGGAATGACCCAGCCTATGATGCAGTTTGTAGGAAACCTTGGTTATGTGGCAGTGGCAGTTATGGGGGGTTACCTGAATATAAAGAAAGTAATTGAGGTAGGGGACATTCAGTCTTTTATCCAGTATGTAAGACAGTTTACCCAGCCTATTACCCAGATTGCACAGGTATCTAATATGCTGCAGTCTACATTAGCAGCAGCAGAAAGAGTATTTGAGTTCTTAGAAGAAGAGGAAGAAGAACAGACTACAGACCACCATGCAATGATAGTCGAAAATGGAAAAGAAAGAAAGGTGACACCGGCAGATTTGGTGGGAAATGTTACCTTTGACCATATAAAATTTGGATATACGCCGGATAAAATTATTGTGCAGGACTTTAGTGCAGAAGTAAAATCGGGACAGAAAATAGCTATTGTAGGACCTACAGGTGCAGGAAAAACAACGATTGTAAAGCTGTTGATGAGATTTTACGATTTGAACAGCGGAGCCATTAAAATAGATGGTTATAATATCAATTCCTTTGACCGCAGTGAGTTAAGGGAAGCTTTCGGCATGGTGCTGCAGGAAACATGGCTGTTTAAGGGAAGTATTATGGAAAATATCCGATACGGCAGATTAGATGCCACAGATGAAGAAGTGATTGAAGCAGCAAAAGCGGCTCATGCACATCACTTTATCCAGTCCCTTCCGGGAGGATATCAGATGGAACTTAATGAGGACGCTTCCAATATTTCACAGGGACAGAAACAGCTCTTAACCATAGCTAGAGCTATTTTGGCAGACAACAAGCTGCTTATTCTGGATGAGGCCACCAGCTCTGTGGATACTCGTACCGAAGAACAGATTCAGAAAGCTATGGATAATCTAATGAAAGGAAGAACCAGCTTTGTAATAGCTCACAGACTTTCCACCATCAAAGATGCAGATTTAATTCTTGTGTTAAAGGATGGAGATGTAATTGAACAGGGAAATCATAAAGAATTGTTAGCAAAGAATGGGTTCTATGCCAATTTATACAATTCGCAGTTCGAGCAGACTGCATAAGCAAAGGGGCTGTCGGGAAATAGACAGTTCTAAACAGGGGAAGGCGTGACTCATGTGAGTCACGCCTTCCCCTGAAATTTATCCATAAAAAAAGAGACAGATGGCTAAACGATAACCATCTTTCTCTCCGTTCCATGTTATAATGGAACTATGCTAACCAAGGAATATTATAACGACTTTTTTGAAATTGGGCAACAGAAAATTAACTTCAGTTTCTTCGAATTGAATTTACCCGATGA
>CASEML010000034.1 GCA_949289145.1 uncultured Eubacteriales bacterium
ATTGTCAGATAGATTTGTAATGCTGTCTTAAATTGATAAATTGATAAGATGTACGTATTTGGAGAAGTTGTCATGAAACGAGAATTAGGAATCGCCAGATGCGGACTTGCCTGCTGTTTATGTTCTGAAAATATAAGCTGTAAAGGCTGTGATTCAGGAGAATGTCCGGATAAAGACTGGTGTGAAAACAGAAAATGTTCAATTTCTAAAAAGATTGGACATTGTTATGAGTGCAATGCAAAATGCAGAAAAGGGTTATTAAGTAAAATCAAACCGTATGCGTTTACTGAGTTTGTAAGAAGGTATGGCGAAGACTGTCTCTTAGACTGCCTTGAAAGAAACGAGAATAGAGGAATAGTTTATCATCGTGAAGGCATAAATGGTGACTATGATGATTTTGATGATGTAGAAACTTTAATCGAATTTATAAGAACTGGAGCTCGTTGAGACAACATATCGATGTGGAATTGGATATAGATGAGCTTGACTGTTATGGAGAGTAAGGACTGTAGGATATTTTTGATTGGAGGCATCGTATGTCGAATGATATTTTTGCAAGATGCATGGCAATTTCTATGTCACATTTTTTAAATACGCCGTATAAAGAGCAGACTATCACAGAAATGTATGCTCCAGATGGATTTGCAAATAAGGCATCAGGCATTTGTCATTATTGTAGTGTAGCTACTCTTAAAGAGATTATAAACAACGGATGTTTACGTTTTAGTGATGTTCGCTTTTTGAATGATTCTACAGAGTTTATAGAGATTATTCCTTTAATATGAACAGAAGATATATAGAACATATACGTGTTCCTTTTCGACGGAAAATGATTCGCTTAGCATGTGAAAATGAATATCGTATAGTGTTAAAAATACCAGAGGAATTGTTACTGGCGGAAGAATGTAGTGGTGATATTTTTAGAAAGGGACAATTCAAACGAGGTAATATATTAATTCCTTTTGTTGATTATAAGTTTAAGCGAGACAATATAAAACATATAGTGACAAATCCGTTTATTAGAGAAGAAAACAGTATGTTTGAACTAGGAATATTTTTCTTCTGGTATTCCAATCAGAAAATACAGTTGACAATAAAAGATTAAGCAGATTACTAGGAGGGGTGAGAGGTGGAGAATAAAATAGATATTTCTAAAAACGTTGAGAGCGAAATTATCATATATCAGACGGAAGATGGACACACAAAAATTGACGTAAAATTTGAAGATGAGACTGTTTGGCTTACACAGGCACAATTATGTGAACTCTACCAAACGAGTAAATCCAATATCAGTGAGCATATCAAACACATTTTTGAAGAGGGCGAACTGGAAGAAAATTCAGTTGTTCGGAAATTCCGAACAACTGCTGCTGACGGGAAAAAATATAATACAATACATTATAATCTTGATATGATTATTTCTCTTGGGTATAGAGTAAAATCAAAAATTGCTACAAATTTTCGTCGGTGGGCTACTGAGCGCTTAAAAGAATACATGATAAAAGGCTTTACAATGGATGATGAGCGCCTGAAAAATCTGGGAGGTGGTAATTACTGGAAAGAACTGTTAGATCGCATACGGGATATCCGTTCGTCTGAAAAGGTTATGTACCGGCAGGTTCTTGACCTTTATGCAACGAGTGTTGACTATGATCCTAAGAGCAGTGAATCTATTGCCTTTTTTAAAATGGTGCAGAACAAATTGCATTATGCAGCACATGGACATACAGCAGCGGAGGTTATATACGAGCGTGCGGATGCGAGCCAGCCATTTATGGGATTGAAGAGTTTTTCTGGTGACTTTCCTGCGTTAAAGGATATAGGCATTGCAAAGAATTACCTTAATGATGAAGAATTAAAAATATTGAATAATATTGTATCGGGATATTTTGATTTTGCGGAAATTCAGGCTATGCGCCATCATCCTATGTATATGTCAGATTATGTAGAGCATCTTGATAATGTTTTGAAGACTACAGGGGAAAAGGTGCTGCAGGATGCCGGTACAATCAGTCATGCGCAGGCAATTGAGAAGGCGACAGAAGAGTATAGAAAATATCAGGCACAGAATTTGTCACCGGTTGAAGAGGAATATTTGGAAAGCATTAAAAATATTCAAAGCATAGTGAAGAAAAAAGATAATAACTAATAGAACAGGAAGTTTCCATGAAAATAACAAAGATGAAGAGATTTTTGGGAGAATAGTGTAAATATTAGTTTGGACAACGAAGAACAAGTGGAGAAGTTGGATGTGATAGGAAAAATTGTAAAAGTAACAGTCGACAGACCTATGGGAAGTTATCACCCAAACCACAGAGATATATATTATCCGGTTAATTATGGGTACATAAAAGGTATAATGTCGCCGGACGGAGAGGAGCAGGATGCATATATCCTAGGCGTAGATCATCCGGTAGATGAATTTACAGGAAGAGTCATTGCTGTAATTCACCGCTATGATGATATAGAAGAAAAATGGGTGGTGGCACCTGTAGGAAAAACGTATTCAGCAGAAGAAATAAAGGCGCAGGTTGATTTTCAGGAACAGTATTTTAATTATGAAGAAAGTACCTATGATCATATTATTATTGGCTCCCTACGTTTTTCTCCTTATATGCATCGGCATATGTATGGCAGAAAAAGGATTTACGGCAGATGCGATTGAGATGATCGGATGGACGTTTCTGGGAATGTTTCTGCTGATTTTGTTCCCCAATATGATCTACGCGTTCATTTTGAAACGCTTTGGATATGGGCATCGAAAATTATTTTTTTGGAATATGCTGATCCCTTTTTTAGTTATTTTTGACTATTTGCTATTGCTGCCATCGACTATGTATGGTGTCAGCGGGCTTAGGAGTTTATCAAAGACAGGAAAGGCTTCGAAAGCGGGAATAATGATAAACGGAATCTGCCAGTTTTTATTTGTTTTTGATGTGATCAGTGCAGCATATCTGTATATTAGATTTAGAAAATCTTATTAAAGAATGGGGAATGAAGATGAAATTTGTAAAAGCATGCATGAGATAAAAAGGAAAACTTCACTACAGAAAGGAAATGCTAGTATGAAGAAATGGTATGACGAGGAATACGAATTTGAAATTGAAGTTACGGGCTTTCTCAGAGGCAGCCACACAGAACATTATTGTCGAAACGGCGAGGAGATCGGCGATAAATATATATGTACTTATGGATGCCCTGTCAACAAAGA
>CASEML010000035.1 GCA_949289145.1 uncultured Eubacteriales bacterium
ACGAAGTGCATTGCAACTGAAATGACACAGTTTTCGCCCATTAATGAATGCTTATCATTGTTTGTGACTTTATCAACCATTGCACAAATGGCTAAAATAAAGGCTTTTTTGTGCAAAATAAATAAGAAAGTGTAGAGAGTTATTATATGGAAATCATATTGAATTTGATTCAGGAAGGCAGCTATCAAGGGGCATTAGAGCAGATTGCCAGAGAAAAGGAAGAAAATGGGGAAAGTGATATCTTAAGCATATTGGAAGCTGCTGTGTGGCAGGCACTGGATAATCGGGAAGAAATGTGGAATGCACTTTCTCAGGGACTGGGATGCAATCCTGAAAATTATGAGCTTTATTATATGCTTGGGGATTATTATGAGCCGGTCAACAGGCAACAGGCATGGTTATGTTATGAAAATGCTAAGTTTTATTGCAAGGACGAAGAAGACTGTAAGATGATCCAGTGCAGAATGGAAGAACTGGAGGAACAGATAACACCTCCCCCAAAAGTGGCGATTATCATATTATCATATAATAGTCTTGACATGACTAGAAATTGTATTGCATCCATAAAAGAAAATTGTATTGAGGAAAGTTATGAACTGATCGTAATTGACAATGCTTCTGAAGACGGAAGTGCACAGTGGTTAAAAGAGCAGCAGGGTATAAAGCTAATCTGCAACCAGGAAAATAAGGGCTTTCCTAAGGGATGTAACCAGGGAATACAGCTAGCAGAGTCGGAAAGCGATATCTTTCTGTTAAATAATGACACTCTTATGATGCCAAATGCTTTATTTTGGCTGCGAATGGGATTGTATGAGAAAGCACAGGTGGGAGCTTGCGGAAGTGTCAGTAATTCTGCGGCAAATTATCAGAAAATTCAGGAAACCTTTGATACTGTAGGAGGTTATATTGAGTATGCCTTACAGAACAATATACCACAAAAGTATCCTTATGAAGAAAGGATGTATCTGATCGGTTTTGCCATGTTGATAAAAAGAGAAGCGGTAAATAGAGTGGGATTATTGGACGAGCAGTTTAGCCCTGGAAATTTCGAAGATACAGATTACGGTATCAGGCTGATTCATGCAGGTTACCGGAACCGTGTGTGTAAAAACAGCTTTATCTTTCACTGGGGAGGTCAGTCTTTCGGTAAAAAGCTGGAAAGATATAAATCTATCATACAAAAAAATAAAAAGATATTCGAGAAAAAATGGCAGCGAAAATTTAGAGAATATTCTACTATACGAACAGATATCATCAGTAAAATGGATTTAGAAAGGCGGCTGGGTTTCATACGGGTTCTAGATTTAGAATGTGGATTTGGCATGACTATGGCTAAGATTTCCAGTGAGTATCCCAATGCGGAATGTTATGGCGTTGTAAATGAAGAAGATACTTTTAAAATAGCTGCCAGATATGGAACCGTGATACAGGGAAATGTAGCATCCATGACCTTTCCAAAGCAATGGGAGGATTTTGATTATATTATTGCAGCAGAAGTGTTAGAAAAGCTAGAAGACCCGGGAAAATTTCTGAGAAACATCCGAGAATTATTAAAGGAACAAGGTTGTCTTTTAGTTTCTGTCAGTGACATGGAACAATGGTCTGAAAAATCCTTAAGACAGTTAATGGAAGATACAGGTTATCAGATAGAGGGTGTATGGTATTATGGAATACCCGGTGAAACATCAGAGATTTTCCAGATACTGATGCGGGCTCAAAAAAGTAATCGCAGTACTAAGAAACAATAAAGAGAATTTGGAAGAAGGGAAGTTATATGGAACCATTAGTCAGCGTAATTATTCCTACTTATAACAGGGCATATTGTATTGAAAAAGCAGTCCGAAGTGTTTTAACCCAGGAATACGAAAATATGGAAATTCTGGTTTTGAATGATGGCTCTACAGACCATACAGATACGGTCATAAGTGAGATAAGAGATAAACGAATCTGTTACCGGAAGAATCCATATAATTGTGGTGCGGCAGCAACAAGGAATATAGGGATTCAACTGGCAAAGGGCGAATATATAGCATTTCAGGACAGTGATGACATCTGGTTTAAGGGAAAATTGCATCGACAGGTTAAGATGATAGAAGATAGCGTCTATGGAATGGTCTACAGCTGTTTTGAGCGGAAATTTCCCGATGGCAGAGTGGAAAAAGTTCCGAGAGATGGAATTCAGGATGAGGCAAAGCAGGGAATGATATATCCGTACTTACTGGCAGAAAGTTATATCAGTACACAGACTATGCTGGTAAGAAAAGAAATTCTTCAGCAGATTCAGGGCTTTGATGAAGCAATGAAAAGCTATGAAGATTATGATTTGGCCATCCGCATAGCAAAATGTTGCCAGATAGGTTTTATCAATGAGGTACTGGTTCATTTGAATACACTGCCGGACAGTATTGATATGGATATGATGAAAGGATTAATCAGTTCCTGTTACCTTCTGAAAAAATATGAGGCTGATTTAGAATTATATGGCATATATGAGCAAAAACGTAAAGTTATTATGGATTTTGCTGAGGCGGCAGGCTGTAAGGCAGCGGTGGAGAAATTTCTTGCATAGAAACAATACCATATTTATTAAGAAAAATGATAAACACACCGATATAATAGCTATGTAAAAAAGAGTAAGGAGAGGGAGCCATGCAAATTGTGAAATATGCATTTCAGCAACATGGAGATGAGCGTGGAATGCTGGTGGCATTAGAGGAATTTGAAGATATACCCTTTGAAGTAAAAAGGGTTTATTATATGTATGATACAAAAGAAGGGGTACGCAGGGGATTCCACGCGCATAAAAATTTAGAGCAAATATTAATATGTATTCATGGTTCTTGTGATGTACTGCTGGATAACGGAAAACAAAAAAAGATTGTTTCATTGGAAAAGCCTTATGAGGGCTTGTATGTTCCAAATAATATGTGGCGTGAAATGTACAATTTTTCTCCAGATGCAGTTTTGATGGTCTTGGCATCAGAACATTATATAGAAGCAGACTATATTAGAGATTATGATGAGTTTTTAAAATTTGTGGGAGAAACATAATATCACAACGGAAAATTAAGTAAGTGGGGAGAGAGCGATGGAAAGAAGAAAAGTACTATTTTGCAGCTGGAATATTGTGGGGGAAAAAGATGTAATAGCCGGAATAAAAGAGTGCGGTTTTTCTGTTGATATGTACGGGGATAAGCCTGTTTCTCTGGATTATGATGTGCAATATATGAGGGGGATCAGTGATATTCTGCTGAAAGGCGGATATCACTATTGTTTCTCATTGAATTTTATTCCTATTGTTTCAAGAGTTTGTCAAATTCTTCACATACCATATATTTCCTGGAGTGTAGATTGTCCAGAATTCATGTTGTTTTCAAAAACTCTTTCCAATTCCTGTAATTATATATTTCTGTTTGATAAGGATATGGTGCAGAAGTTCAGCCCTAGAAATCCGGGACATGTATTCTATATGCCATTGGGCACCAATATGAAGCGCTGGGATGAGATCAAGGTTTCTGAGCAGGAAAGAAAAAAATATCAGACAGAAGTTTCCTTTGTGGGGTCTTTGTATACGGAAAAAAGTAAATATCGCAGTTATAAAATGGATAAAGAACTTCCGGCTTATCTTAGGGGATTCTGTAATGGGCTGGTAGAAGCTCAGTTGAAGGTATATGGATACAATTTTTTAGATGATGTGGTAACGGAAGAGATGGCGCAGGAATTTAAGAAATATGCAGGATGGGATGATGTGCCGGAGGATTATGAAGATGTTACAAAAGAAACCGTAGCAAATGATTTTTTAGGACTTCGTTGTACAGAGCTGGAACGGATTCGATTGCTGCAGAAGGTGGCAGAAAGTTTCCGGCTGGATCTTTATACGCAAAGTGATAAAAATTTTATACCCTCGGCAAATTATTGCGGTGTGGTAGATTATGCGTTGGATATGCCTAAAGTTTTCAGGTGCAGTAAGATTAATTTGAATCTTACATCAAAATCGATAAAAACCGGCGTTCCGCTTAGAATTTTCGATATTATGGGAGCAGGAGGATTCCTTCTCACTAACTATCAGCAGGAATTGCCGGAATATTTTACTATTGGGCAGGACTTGGATATTTATGAAAGCGAAGACGATTTAATCGAAAAGATACATTACTATCTGGATCATGAAGAAGAAAGAATACAGATTGCAGAAAATGGACAGAAAAAAGTGCGGGAATGTTACACATGGAAACAGAGGATTGAAGATATTATGGCAATAATGGAGCAGGTAAGATGAATATAATTTATGTAAATTGGGATTGTTTTGGTGGAGAAGACCTGGTGCAGGCGATGGATGCTTTGGGACATCATATCTATATTACTCAAATGTCGGAAAAATGCCATATTTCTTATGACGAAGAATTTGCGGCAAAATTAACAGAAATAATAAAAGCAGAGCATACGGATCTGGTAGTTACTTTTAATTATTTTCCAACCATTTCATCAGTATGTGAAACACTTCACTGCAGATATCTGGCATGGATGTATGATAATCCAAGTATTAAAGTATATGACAAATCCATAACAAATCAATGCAATTACATTGCGGCTTTTGACAGTGCGCTGGTTAATGAATTAAAGGCGAAGGGCGTGGAAACTATACATTATATGCCTTTGGCAGTTAATGCTAAAAGAATGCAGTTTTTGGACATAACAGAGAATGATAAGATTAGGTTCTCTAAGGAGGTATCTTTTGTAGGTTCCCTTTACAATGAAGAACATAATTTTTATGATCGATTGGCTGCTGCATCTAAAGATGAAGAGTTGATGGGGTACATTGACGGTGTCATAGAAGCTCAGAAAAAGGTTTATGGATATAACTTTATGGCAGAGTGCCTTAGTGATGAAATTGTGGAGAAAATAAGGAAAGCACTTCCATTCCGTAGTTCCCATGATTCTTATCTAGAGGAGCGTCAGGTGTATGCAGATTATTATCTGGCAAGAAGACTTGCCTTTTTAGAAAGGGTAGAACTGCTTGCTCTATTAAGCAAATTCTTTTCTGTGTCTTATTATACCCATAAGCAGGATCGTCAGATTGGAAAAGCAAAAAACTTTGGACCGATTCATTATTTTAATGAGATGCCAAAATTATTCCGCTTATCGAAGATCAATGTAAATACAACATTGAGAAGCATTAAAAACGGCATTCCGTTAAGAGCAATGGATATTTTGGGAGCAGGCGGCTTTTTAGTTACCAATTATCAGGAAGATTTTCTGAAGCACTTTGAGCCGGAAGTACACTTTACATATTATACCAGTAAAGAGGAAGCAGCAGAAAAAATTAATTATTATCTGCAGCATGAGGGAGAACGGGAGAAGATTGTTGCCAATGCCTGGGAATTGATTTGCAGAGAACATTCCTATGAAGTACGTTTGACAGAGATATTAAAAAATATGGGAATGATATTTTAGGGCATTTGCTCGTGAAAATAATAGGGCGTTTAAATTACAGGGAAAGAGGAATAAAAAATGGAAAAATTAGCAATTAAGGGCGGGGCTCCGGTAAGGGAAACCAAGTTATATTATGGACATCAGTACATTGACGATAAAGATATTGAGGCAGTAGTAAACGTGCTGAAAAGCGATTATCTGACCTGTGGTCCAAAGATAACTGCTTTAGAGCAAAGATTGTGCGAAATTACAGGAGCAAAATATGCAGTAGTAGTTAGTAATGGCACGGCTGCGTTACATATTGCATGTCTGGCGGCAGGTGTTGCTGAGGGGGATGAAGTGATTACTACTCCGATTACCTTTGCAGCATCTGCTAATTGTGCTTTATATTGCGGAGCAAAACCTGTTTTTGCGGACATTAATGAACACACATACAATATTGCACCGGAATCTGTTGCAGAGCATATGACGGAAAAGACAAAAGCAGTAGTAGCTGTTGACTTTACAGGTCAGGCGGCAGAATTAGACTCTCTGTTGAAAATTTGCAGAGAGAATAATGCAGTGCTGATCGAAGATGGAGCTCATTCGATCGGAACAAAATACAAAGGAAAAGCAGTGGGATCAATTGCGGATATGACTACGTTCAGCTTTCATCCGGTCAAGACAGTTACCGGTGGGGAAGGGGGCGCAGTTCTCACTAACAGTGAAGAATATTATAAAAAGTTAGTGTTGTACAGGGCGCATGGAATTACCAGAGATACTTCTTTGATGGAAAGAGAAAGCCAGGGAGGATGGTATTACGAGCAGATAACTCTTGGTATGAACTATCGTATGACAGACATTCAGGCAGCACTGATTTTAAGCCAGTTAGACAAATTGGATATGTTTAGTGCCAGAAGAAAAGAAATTGTAGCCAGATATAACGAAGCATTTTCCAGACTTCCTGAAGTAACGGTACAAGAAGAAATTCAACAATCTGACACTACCAGACATTTATATATTCTTCGTATCAAACCGGAAAAGTTGACCATTGGAAGAAAACAATTTTTTGATGCCATGGCAGCAGAAAATATTTGTTGTAATGTACATTACATTCCTGTATATCATCATCCGTATTATGAAAAGCTGGGGTATGAAAGAGGCCTCTGTCCAAAGGCTGAAAAATTATATGAAGAAATGATGAGTCTTCCGTTATACTATGCAATGACCGATCAAGATGTAGAAGATGTAATTCATGCAGTGAAAAAAATCGTGGAAAATTATAAAAGTAATTAAAGGAAGTTTGGGGGATTGATAAAATATGCAAGAAAGTTACAAAAAATATGCAGCAGGGAAAAAAGAAAAGAAATGTGGTATTTGTGGAAAAACAGATGAAAACCTAGTCTATTATATAAAAGAAATGATGTATGGTATGGGTGAAACTTTTGAATATTTTTTGTGCCCTTCTTGTGAATGTTTACAGATTTCGGAAGTTCCATCAAATTTAGAAAAGTATTATGGAGAAACTTATTATAGTTATCAAGAACCTCAAATAAAAGAACTCAGACCAAAGCAGGAATATGAAGAATATTATATTTTGGATGTAGGGTGCGGTGCGGGTATCGATCTTTGCAAATTGGCAGATCAAGGGTACTCTAAATTGTTTGGGTGTGATCCTTTTATTAAGCATGATATTTTGTACGATAATGGAGTTCAAATTAAGAAAGCGTCTATACATGAAATGGATCAGCAGTATGATTATATCAATTTAGGTGATTCCTTAGAACATATGGATGATCCATTAGAGGTATTTCAAAGTATCAAACGTCTTCTAAAACCAAAAGGAGTATGCTGTATTAGTATACCGGTGATACCAAATATTGCTTTTGATATCTATGGGGTACATTGGTTTCAGTTAGATGCACCAAGGCATCTGTTTTTGCACTCCCAAAAAAGTATAGAATACTTATGTGGGCAGACCGGATTAGAATGTTGCGGAATGACAAGCGATTCTTCTAATGCACAATTTGTGCGAAGTGCATTATATCAAAAAGGGTATACATTTAATGAACATACTGGAGAAGTGCTTGAGCGGGAATTTACACAGAAAGAGTGGGATAATTTTTCACAGCTTGCAGAGATGGCAAATAAAATGCAATATGGAGATCATGCAAAATTTTATATTAAGCATAAATGAGAAAATAAAGGATAAATGGACAGTTAAGGGTGGAGAGTAAATGCTATGAGAAAGGGAGAAGTAGTGTTAATCGATTGGGAGTGTAACTCTCAGGGAGATTTGCAGGAAGCTTTGGAAGAAAACCAGTTGGATGTAGTAACCATAAAATGGATACTGGGAGATTATGAAGATAATCCGGTGTTTGAACAGTTGTTAAAGGAAACGCTGGATAACTGTTCTTGTCTTTTTGTGGTTTCTTTTAATTATTTTCCTGTGGTTTCTAAAATATGTGAGAAAAGAAAGATAAAGTATGTGTCATGGGTTTATGACTGCCCGCATTTGACTTTGTATTCTAAAACAGTTTTTCTTCAATGCAATTATCTATTTTTGTTTGATTCCATATTGTATAGAGAATTCAAATCTTATGGGCTGAAACATGTGTATTATTTGCCTTTGGCGGTAAATACAAAAAGGCTTAATGCGTTGCTTGGGGGAAAGATCTTGCACTGGAAAAATCAAGTTTCTTTTGTAGGCAGCTTATATGAAAGCAATTTTTATGATCAGGTAGAGTACTTTCCGGAAGAATTAAAAGGCTGGCTGGATGGAATTATGCAGGCTCAAAAAGAAGTTTATGGGTATAATTTTTTAAATGAATTATTGGATGAAACCCATATGAAGGAAATTCGCAAATATGTACAATGTGGGCTGAATGAACATTTTTTTGCAAATGATAGTAAAATCTTTGCAGATTTATTTCTGGGTCAAAAGGTAACAAATATGGAACGAACAGAATTGTTGGAAGAGATTTCCCAAATATCGCCCGTTACTTTGTATACCGGAAGCCGGGCGGAAAAAGTTTCGGGAAACGTAAAAAAAATGGGTTATGTAGATTATGCAACAGAAATGCCGGTTATCTTTTGGGAAAGTAAGATAAACTTAAATATATCTCTCCGCAGTATACAGGCTGGAGTTCCATTGAGAGTGTATGATATATTGGGAGCCGGTGGGTTTGTGATTACGAATTATCAGGCAGATTTAATAGGGAATGGCTTTGTTGCAGGAGAAGACTTAATAGTATACGAAAGTAAGAAAGACCTTATCTCAAAAGTAGAATATTTTTTAAATCATGAAGAAGAAAGAACGGAGATTGCAGAAAATGGTAAAAGAAAAGTGGCTATGATGCATGATTTTGGCAGCAGAGTAAAAGAGATATTAGAAATAATGGAGAAAGACAGAGAAGAATAAGAGGTTTCAATATGGAAGATAGAAACGGAATTCCCAAAGAAGTACAGGAAAAAGTACAAAAAACAAATCAGGAAGTTATCACAAGTTATGAATTAAAAAATAAATATTATCAGCTGGTGACAGGAATGTTACCGGTAATGGATAAAATCATGGTGTATTTTACAAGCGGCGGTATTCTATCTGAGGATATCCTGGAAAATCTGCTGAAAAAAGTGGAAGAAATTAATGCATATTTAGAGGGATGTGTATTTCAAAAAGAATTTCTTCCGAAAGAAAAATACCAGAAACTTATTTCTCAATCGCAGGAAACAGGAAACAGTCAGGAATGGCAAAGACAGATATTGGAAGTTTTTAAAGAAATGCGAGAAAACATTGCTTTGACAAAGATGAAGGCAGAGAAACAAAGACATATCTGCTGTTGCTGCAATCGACAGGATTTCTTTTTGCCTCTCACAAAATATTATGATTTTATGCAGGAATATTATGGAGCAAATCCATGGAATTATGAGACACAAAATAGTGGAGATATGGTGTGCCCTGGCTGTGGCAGCTTTGACAGGGAGCGGCTGATTGTACTTGCCTTACAGAAGGAGGACTTAAGGCAAAAGAAAATCCTTCAGATTGCTCCATCACCTGCAGTGGATCGTTATTTGAAAACTCAGGAAAATGCAGGATATGATACCTGTGATTTATATATGGAAGGAGTAAGTTATCAGGCGGATATCCAGAATATGGATATGGTGGAAACAGAAAGTTACCATATTTGGATATGTTCCCATGTACTGGAGCATGTACAAGATGACAGACAGGCAATGCAGGAACTTTACAGAATTACGAAAAAAGGCGGTTATGGTCTCGTATTAGTTCCGCTTGACTTAAATCAGAAAGAAACAGATGAGGAATGGGGAAGACCTGTAGAAGAGTGTTGGAGAAGATTTGGACAGGATGACCATACAAGGAAGTATGCAAAACATGACTTTGTGAAACGGCTGGAAGATTCGGGATTTGAAGTGGAGGAGTTGAATATGGATTTCTTCGGGAAGGAGATATTTGAGATGAATTCACTTTCGGAAACCAGTGTGCTGTATAAGGTAAAGAGGTAGATTGTATGGCATTGTATTTAAGGGAAGCAATAAAGGAAGATGTGGATTTACTATATCGGTGGGCAAATGATTCTGAAGTGAGAAAGAACGCTTTTCATACAGAACAAATTCCATATGACACCCATAAGGTATGGTTTGACAATATATTAAAGGATAGAAATATCCTGCAATATATTTTCGTAGATCAACATCACGGGGTAACAAAAGAAATAGGACAAATCCGCTTATCTCTTGATAAAGACAGGGCAGTGATTGGATACAGCATTGCAGAGGATATGAGAGGGAAAGGATTTGGCACTAGAATGGTGCAGATGGCAGAAGAAAAGCTAAGAGAGGTAAGGAAGGAAATCACTGTTTTCGTAGCACAAGTAAAGTATGAAAATAAAGCCTCGGCTAAGGTGTTTGAAAAGTGTGGTTACATAGCTTGCAGGAAAATGGAATATATAGAATACACCAAAGCAATAAGAGAATGAAAGAATCAGAATAAAAGCAGGAAGCATTCGCAGATATAAAAAACAGAAAAAAGGTGAAATGAGTTATGAAAGAAATTACATTGGGAAATCGTAAAGTTGGTGAGGGAAACCCGGCGTTTATTATTGCAGAGATGTCAGCAAATCATGCGGGAAGTCTCAATTATGCAAAAGAAATCATTCATGCAGCAAAAGAGAGTGGAGCGGATTGTGTAAAAATTCAGACATACACTCCAGACACGCTCACTATTGACTGCCATAATTCTTACTTTCAGATAGAAAAGGGGACTTGGAAAGGTGAGAATTTGTATGGATTATATGGAAAAGCCTACACTCCCTGGGAGTGGCAGGCAGAGTTAAAGGAGGAGGCAGAAAAAGCAGGAATTGCCTTTTTTTCTACGCCTTTTGACAAAAGTGCAGTAGATTTTCTCGAAAATATGGGAGTGGAATTTTATAAAATTGCTTCTTTTGAAATGGTGGATATTCCTTTGTTAGAATATACTGCATCGAAAGGGAAACCAATGATTGTTTCTACAGGAATGGGAACGGTAGAGGAGATAGAAGATGTTAAAAGAGCAGTTTATGGTCAGGGAAACGAGCAGTTGATTCTCTTAAAATGTTCTAGTGTCTATCCGGCTAATCCGGCAGAAATGAACTTAAAAACTATATTAGACATGAAAGAAAGGTTTGACGTGCCGGTAGGATTATCTGACCATTCATTAGGCTCCATGAGTGCAGTGACAGCAGTAGCAATGGGCGCAAGCGTCATTGAAAAACATTTCTGCATCAGTAGGGAGATTGAAAATCCGGATGCTTCTTTTTCCATGACACCGAAAGAATTCCAAAACATGGTGGGAGATATCAGAATGACAGAAGCAGCCATGGGGAAAGTAGCTTACGGTCCTACGGAACAGGAAGAAAGTAGCATTGTTTTCAGACGTTCTCTATTTGCAGTAAAGGATATCAAAGCAGGGGAATGTTTTAGTGAAGAAAATATCAGAAGTATCCGTCCGGGATATGGTATAAAACCAAAGCATTATTATGAAATATTAGGAAAAAAAGCAGCACAGGATATTAAGCGGGGAGAACCGTTGAATTTTGAAATGATTATGAAATAGCTATAGAAGGATAATGGAAAATGAAAATTTTATTTTTGTATCATAATGAGTTGGCGTTGAAACTGGCAGACTTATTAAGGGATAAGCAGAATCAAGTTATTTTATGGAAAGATAAAATTGACATAGAGAAACTCAAGGAGATAGCACCGGACAAGATCATCAGCTACACTTATCGGTATATCATAAAAAAGGAAGTCATAGATTTTATGCCAACTTCCATTCTGAATTTACATATTTCCTATTTGCCATGGAATCGAGGCGCAAATCCTAATTTTTGGAGTTTTATAGAAAACACTCCAAAGGGGGTTACCATTCATGAGATAGATGCAAAACTGGACAGAGGTAAAATTTTACTTCAAAAGAAATTGGAGTTTGATAAAGAAAAAGAAACTTTTTCTACAACGTATCAAAAACTGAATCAAGAAATTATAGGTTTATTTGAAGAAAATAGGGAAGCTTTACTGAAGGATAAAATTCAAGGGAAAACGGCATTAGAATCAGGAAGTTACCATAGTGTAGCCGATTTTACTGAGTATACCAAAAACAATAAAGTGGATTGGAATATCATAATAGCGGAATATAAAAGAAGTCTAAAGAGGTGAGAAAAGAGTGGTTTACATACGGCTGGATGTAAATAGTCAGATTGGAATGGGACATGCCATGCGCTGTCTTTCCATTGCAGACGCCCTCCGTAGTCTTGGAAAAAAGGTTACCTTTATAACCGCAGATAATACCGGAGAGGAATTACTAAAAGAAAGAGGATATGATGTGGTATGTCTGAATGGGAAATGGGATGCTCCACAGCAGGAACTGGAAGGTTTGCTAAAATTTATACAGGAAAATCCGGCAGAATATATGATTGTTGATAAGTATGAAATTTCGGAGAATTATCTGAAAAAAATAAATGAAGTGATAAAAGTGGTTTATATTGATGATTTAAATCGCTTTATTTATCCTTGTGACTGTCTGATTGCTTATGCAAACTATTATGAGAAGTTTCAATATCCAAAGCATTACAAAGATACCAAATTGCTGTTGGGAACAAAATATGTTCCTTTAAGAAAGGAATATAGCGATCAGAAAGAAAAACAGATAAATTCTTCTGGTAGCAAGGTGATCTTTCTGTCCGGAGGTACCGATAATTATGGTGTGGCCATAACTTTTGTCAGGGAGTTAATAAAACAGCAGGTATTGGATATGTATCACATTAGAATTATCTGCGGAGCATTTCATAAGGATATAGAACAACTTCGAGCGTTGGAAAAAGAGTATGAAAATAATCTGGAAATACTGGTGCAGGTGAAGGACATGTGGAATTATATGCAATGGGCGGATATGGCAGTTTCAGCGGGGGGGACCACATTGTATGAGTTAAGTGCCTGTGGAACACCTTTTATTACATACACCATTGCAGACAACCAGTTTGATAATGTAAAAACTTTTGAAAAAGACAATCATATTTATTATGCAGGCGATATGCGCAAGGAACCTGAAAAAAAAATGAAACATCTGGTTTGCAAATTGAATCTGCTTCGAAATGACATAAAGCAGAGGGAAGAAATTTCGAAAAGCCTGCAGCAGTTAGTAGATGGAAAGGGTAGTATGCGCATAGCAGAAGCATTAAGTGAAGGGAAAGAAAACGATGATACCATACTTGAATTTAAAGGTGATTCATGAACCTATAAGAGAAGAATTAGATGAAGTATATAGAACGGTAATGGATAATAGTTGGTATATTATGGGCAGTTATTTGGAAAAATTTGAATATGACTTTGCGAAATTTTGTGGGGCAAAGTATTGTGTTGGAGTGGGCAATGGATTGGATGCTTTGCGGATTATATTACAAGCCTATGGAATTGGTCAAGGTGATGAAGTCATCGTATCTGGTAATACTTTTATAGCAAGTGTATTGGCCATTACCTATGTGGGTGCAGTTCCTGTATTTATAGATGCTCAAAAAGAAACCTATACCATGGATACTTCACTAATCGAAGCAAAAATCACATCTAAAACCAAGGCAATTATGGCGGTTCATATTTATGGTAGAACTGTGGATATGGACAAAGTAAATAAAATTGCAAGAAAATATAATCTAAAGGTGATTGAAGATGCTGCTCAGGCACACGGAGCAAAATTTCAGGGGAAAAGGACAGGAAATCTTGGCGATGCCGCAGGTTTCAGCTTTTATCCGGGGAAAAATCTGGGAGCCTTGGGTGATGGCGGAGCAATTGTGACAAATGACAAAGAGCTTTCAGAGAAAATGCGGGCAATTAGCAACTATGGATCTAAAGGAAAATATCATCACAGCTATAAAGGCTGCAATTCCAGGTTGGACGAATTGCAGGCTGGATTTTTAAGTGTAAAGCTGAAATATTTAGAAGCGTGGAACAAGGAGCGTATCCGGATTGCAAGGCTGTATAACGAAAACATAAACAATTTCAGATTAATACTGCCAAGTGAGGATTCTTTTTTAGAGGAACGGAATGTATTTCATATCTATCCGGTCTTAGTAGAAAACAGAGAAAATTTCAGAAAATACTTAGAACAAAATGGAGTCGGAACAAATGTGCATTATCCGATACCTATAACGGAACAGGAAGCGTATGCGGAGTGGAAGCAAATGACTGAGGATATACCAAATACAAAGAGAATTTGTGCAGAGGAAATCAGCATTCCATTGTATCCGGGACTGACAGAATGGGAAATAGAAAAAATTATTGAAATCATCAATCAATATAAGGGGGAAGCATAATGGAGCAGGTATTAGTTTCGGTCGTAATGCCAAGTTATAATCATAGGGAATATGTGGGAAGAGCTATAGAAAGTGTCTTAAAACAGACCTATCAAAATTTTGAATTTATTATCGCAGATGACGGTTCTACGGACGGATCGCCAGAAGTTATCAGCCAATATGATGATCCTAGAATTAAGTTTATCCGATTTGAACAGAATACCAGTTTTGGTGCTTGTGAATACATTTATCAGAGAGCAAAAGGAAAATACATAGCTAGTATTTGCTCTGATGATATGTGGAAAGAAACACTGCTTGAAAAATATGTGGCTTTTTTGCAGGAACACGAAGAATATGGCTGCTGTTTTTGCAAACCGGATATTATTGATGAAAATGATAATATGATAGAGGACAGTGAATATAACAAAATATTTACGTCTGAAAACCATGCAAAGGAGCAATGGTTTAGAAAATTTTATTTGGAAGGAAATTTTATCTGTGCACCTTCCATGTGTCTTAGAAGATCGTTATATGAAGAATTGGGTCCTTTTAGATTTCAGTTTAGACAATTGCAGGATTATGAGTTTTGGATGCGTTTAGTCCAGATTAGTAATATCTATATTTATCCCGAAAATCTTATTATGTACCGGATTCATCAGGAAGGAGATAATAAGAATATTAGTGCACCCACCAAAGAAGTAAGTATTCGAGGGCGTATGGAACGAAAATATATTATGTATGATATTATGGAAAATGTGGAAGATAAGTTTTTTATTAAAGCATTTGAAAATGATTTGATTCGGAAGCCGGATGCGGAAGGTTTTTGCGTGGAATGTGAAAAATTTGGAGTTATGCTAAATACTCCTGTTGTGCCAGCTCATGCAGCCATTTTCTACTATTATAAACATTATAATGAAAGTAAATTCAGAAATTGTCTGGAAAATTATTATCAGGTATCCAGAGGTGAATTTTGGAATTTAACAGGAGCAGACCACGATCAATGGTATGAAAACATAAAGAATAGGAATCTGGCAGCTCAATTGACGGAGTTAGTTAATTCTTTAAAGCAAGAATTGGCACAAAAGGATGCGGAACTAGATGCGATAAAAGCACAGAAAAATTGAGTACTGTGAATACAAGGAGGGGAGGAGAGAGTATATGCAAAAAACAAAAAAGTTGGTAATTGTGGGTGACGGAGAATTCGGAGAAATTGCATATGAATATTTTACATATGATTCTGAATATGAGGTTGCCGCCTTTGCAGTAGAAGAGGCATATCGTACAAAGGATAGATTGTTTGGGCTGCCTATTGTGAATGTAGAAGATATGGAAAAGGAGTATTCACCAAAGGACTATCAGATTTATGTGGCGGTAACCTATGTTAAATTAAACAGAGTTCGCAGGAGACTGTTTGACATCTGCAAGGAAAAAGGGTATACTGGTGCATCTTATGTAAGCTCTCATTCCTTTGTGTGGCATAATGTAGAAATTGGAGAGAATACATTTATTTTTGAAGATAACACCATTCAATATCATGTAAAGATTGGTGATAATGTAGTATTGTGGAGTGGCAATCATATAGGACACCGGACGGTAATTGAAGATGACTGCTGGCTTACATCTCATGATGTGGTTTCTGGGTTCTGTCATATAGGTAAAGGAAGTTTTATAGGGGTGAATGCTACCATAGGAGATAATGTCAGTCTGGCAAAAGATACTGTTTTTGGAGCGGGGGCTGTTGCAGTAAAAAGCCTGTTAGAAAAAGGATGTGTGTATGTTGGAAATCCGGCAAGGAAGTTAGATAAAACAGCATACCAGCAATTTGGACTGGAGGAAGAGTAGTGAAGTGGAAAAAGAGAGGAATTATTTACGGAATAGAGCAAACGCCATATAATATGATCATGCTTCCTACACCTATATTAATTGGAGACACCCTCCGTATTTATTGCGGATTATGTGATAAAAATAATATAGGAAAAATAGGATATGTTGATGTAAATCCCCAAAATCCTTCTGAAATTATCAAAATTGAGAATCGGCCCGTATTAGCAAAAGGGAATAGAGGATGTTTTGATGACAATGGGGTGGTTCCTATTTCTGTTTTAAGGGAAAAAGATAAAATTTATCTATATTATATAGGATTTCAGCTGGGAGTAAACATTCCCTATTATATGTTTTGTGGTTTAGCTGTTAGTTCGGATGAGGGGAACACATTTCAAAGACATTCTCAGTCACCGGTATTAGACAGGGTGAATGATGAAGTGTACGCAAGGTGTGGCTGTTATGTGTTGAAAGATGAAAATAAATTCAAAATGTGGTATATTGGAAGCTACAAAGAAGGCTGGACAGTAAGTGAAAATAAATGGAAGCCGCTTTATGTAATGAAGTATACGGAGTCAGAGGACGGGATTCATTGGCATAATGATTCTGTTCAGTGTATGGAATTTAGCAATAGCGACGAACATGGATTTGGCAGGCCCTTTGTCTGGAAGGAGGATAATAAATATAAAATGCTGTATTCTATCAGGACTTATTCAAGAGGGTATTATATTGGATACGCAGAATCAAAGGATGGAATTTCTTGGATAAGGAAGGATGAGCAGGCAGGAATAGACTTATCTAAGGAAGGATGGGACGATACTAATATAAGCTACCCTGTGTTATTTGAATACGATGGAAAAGTATATATGTTTTATAATGGTAATGGATGTGGTAAAACAGGTTTTGGATATGCAGAGTTAATGGAAGAATAGAGGGGCTGGGAAAAGTATGGCATATACAATTGTCAGGTATAAAAAAGAGCATGAAAAAATTTGGGATGAATTTATTAAACAGAAAAGTATAAACGGGACTTTTTTACAAGAAAGGGCATTTCTTAATTATCATGGCAGTAATAAGTTTAAGGATGCGTCATTACTTTTCTTTTTGGATAATGAATTGGCTGCATTATGTCCGGCTTGTGAGATTATGGAGGAAGGGAAGAAGGTTTTCTATTCTCACAAAGGAAGTACCTATGGCGGATTTGTAGTGAAAAAGAGCATATATAAAACGGAAAAGATAATGCAGTTAATTTGTGAGTTTGAAGAATATTTAATACAAGAGAATTTTACTAAATGTGTATTGAAACCTACTATGAAATTGCTTTGCAAAGAGAATGTAGATTTATTTGAGTTTTGTTTATATTATAATCACTATAAGGAATATAAAGAATTAAATCTATATATTGACTATAATACATATAATGAGGATATATTAAGTAATCTATCTCATATGAAGCAGAGAATTGTGAAAAAATGTTTGAAAGAGGGGCTTGTTTTGCGGGAGCTCACGACAGAAAAAGAAATCAAGGAATTTTACGCTGTGTTGGAAAAGAACCTGAAAAAATTTAATACAAAGCCAGTACATACAGAAGAAGAACTGATAGATTTGTATTGGAACAGAGTACCTGGAAGGATAAAATTTTACGGAGCATATTTGCTTGATAAGATAGTTGCTGGTACGATGGTGTTTTTGTTTCCAGAAACTATGTGTGCACATACACAGTATTTAGCGGCGGATTTGGATTATAATAAACTTAGCCCTATGAGTTTTGTATATTACAGTGTAGCAAAAATTTACAAAGAACTAGGGTACAAAACATTATCTTGGGGAATTACAACAGAGCATTTGGGAAAAGAAATTAACTTGGGGCTGACGAAAAATAAAGAAGATTATGGAAGCAGTTATGTTACAAATTATATTTATGAGAAAGAATTGGGGAATACATTATGAGGAAAAGTCGTATTAAATATCTGATTATGGAACATCTTGGGATTCGCTTGACCACATTTTGTAACTTGAATTGCAGAAAGTGTGCAGATTTATTACCGTATCAAAAAAATTGTCATTACGATTATAATTTGCTCATGGAGGATATGGATAAGATTTTGGGTGTTGTTGATTTTATTAAGGAAATTTTATTGGGTGGAGGGGAAATATTTTTATACCCTCATATGAATGAGATGCTTCTGATTATGAGGAATTTCAGGATGATTATAAAGTAAAAAATATTACAAAAATAGTGACAGAAAAAGAACTGGAAGAATACCAAATTGAGACCAGCGTAGTAACAAAGGATTTTAATGAAACCAAGGAGCAGAATATGGAATCATTTGAGAAAATCCTAATTTTATTGAATAGAATAAATCCTGATATTAAAATAAAAATTGTTCTGATACCAAGATGCAGTTATATAGAGAAAAGGATGGAGCCATACGATAAAGTATTGAGAATAGAATTTATGGAAAATTTAGATCAGATGCAAAGAAAATATCCTTTTGAAATATTCGATTTAAAAGGATTGGAAGAAATATCATCCCACCGGGAATATTATTATGATGGAGAACACTTGAATCGTTATGGTGCAGAGAAATTTACAAAGTACTTTTTACACCATTGTATGGAAAACATTCAATAAAACGTCAATAGGCAGCAAAGGGGGAACTACTTATAATGAAAAATAATATAGCAATAATTACCGCCAGGGGCGGCAGCAAACGGATTCCTAAAAAAAATATTCGTGATTTTTGTGGCAGACCTATCATTGCATATGCCATACAGGCAGCCATTGATGCAGGGATTTACGATACAGTTATGGTTAGTACCGATAGTGAGGAAATAGCACAAATTGCAAAACAGTATGGCGCTGAAGTACCTTTTCTAAGAAGTGAAAAAACAGCGGATGATTATGCAATTACGGCAGATGTGCTTATGGAAGTACTGGAAAATTATAACAAAATGGGAGAAGAATATGATTTTATGACTTGTATTTACCCAACAGCGCCATTTGTAACAGCAGAAAAGCTAAAACAGGCAATGGAAATGCTTAAGAGAGAAAAAGCGTCTATGGTTATGCCGGTGACAGCATTTTCTTATCCGCCTCTAAGAGGATACATAATGAAAGAGGGGCACTTAACCATGAAATGGCCGGAATATTACAAGACTCGTTCACAGGATTTGGAAACGCTGTATCATGATGCGGGGCAGTTTTATAGCTATTACGTTAAGGATTTTATTAAGAAAAAAGGAGTGATTACGGAAGAAATTGTACCGATTATCGTAAATGAAATGGAAGTTCAGGATATTGATAATGAAACAGATTGGAAAGTGGCTGAACTAAAATATCGTTTTATGTGTGAAAATGAGAAGGATTTGAAAAATTGATTCACTAGTAATAAATCACGTAAATCTGCCTACATAAGCATGAATTTGTGTAGGCGGATATTCTGTTTCTTAATGCAAATTTAATGCCGGAAAAATGACGCTAATGCACATTTTATGGACGATATGCAATAATTAAAGTAAAAAAATATAAATGGAGGCAGTGATATGGGACGAATCAGAAAGCGATTATCTTCATCACAAATTATCATCCTAGGCTTTGCGGCGGTTATTCTTATGGGAAGTTTGTTGTTGATGCTTCCGATTGCCACACAGGACGGTCAGGGAGCTGTTTTTACCGATGCCTTGTTTACCGCAACTTCCGCAGTCTGCGTTACCGGCCTGATTGTGCAGGATACGGCAACCTACTGGAGCACCTTTGGGCAGGCAGTCATTATCATATTAATCCAGATTGGAGGCATGGGTGTAATAACTGTTGCGGTGGCCATATCTTCTATTTCAGGAAAAAAGATTAGCTTGAAACAACGCAGTACCATGCAGGAAGCTATCTCAGCACCCAAGGTAGGAGGTATTGTCAGACTGACCGGTTTTATTATCAAGATGACTGTTATTTTTGAATTACTCGGCGCTGTAATTATGGCACCTGCTTTTTGTAAGGAATTTGGCATTTTGAAGGGGATTTGGTATGCGGTCTTTCATTCCATCTCTGCTTTCTGCAATGCCGGTTTTGATCTGATGGGCGTGAAAACGCCATATTCCTCCCTTACATATTTTGTAGATTGTCCAAGCATAAACTTTGCAATCATGGCATTGATTGTCATCGGTGGCATTGGTTTTACGACTTGGGATGACATCAAGACTCATAAGCAGTATATCCGGAAATACCGGATGCAGAGTAAGGTGATTTTTCTCACCACTGGACTTTTGATTCTGATTCCTGCATTGTACTTTTTCTTCTTTGAGTTTGCTGACACGCCGCTAAGAGAGCGCATCTGGAGCTCTCTATTTCAGTCTGTTACACCGAGAACCGCTGGTTTCAATACCGTGGATTTAACGCTGATTAGTGAGGTTGGGCTTGCCATTATGATTATTCTTATGCTGGTAGGCGGCTCTCCCGGTTCCACCGCAGGAGGTATGAAAACAACGACCCTTGCCGTTATGCTTTCTACTGCGGCTGCGGTGTTCAGGCGCAAGGAGCATACCCACTTTTTCGGGCGCAGAATCGGTAATGATACTGTACGGAACGCTGCCACCATATTGATGATGTACCTTACTCTGTTCCTGATGGGAGGATTCATCATCAGCCGTGTAGAAGGGCTGCCGCTGCTGACCTGCCTGTATGAAACGGCCTCGGCGGTAGGTACAGTTGGTTTGACCCTTGGCATTACCTCGAAGCTGGGGCTGGTATCCCAAATGATTTTGATCCTGCTGATGTATATCGGCAGAGTTGGCGGTCTGACCTTGATTTTTTCGGCATTGTCCAGTAATCAGGGAAATACGGCAAGACTGCCTCAGGAAAAATTGACTGTTGGATAAGGAGGATATTATGAAATCGATACTATTAATTGGACTTGGACGATTTGGCAGACACATTGCTTTGAAATTAAATGACCTGAACCATCAGGTCATGGCAGTAGATAGCAACGAGGAGCGTGTCAATGCAGTGATGCCTTTTGTGACCAACGGACAGATTGGTGACAGCACAAATGAGGAATTTCTGTCTTCTTTGGGTATTCGTAATTTCGATACCTGCATCGTAGCTATTGGCGACAACTTTCAAAACTCTTTGGAAACCGCATCCCTTCTCAAAGAACTGGGAGCAAAAAAGGTGATTGCCAGAGCCTCCAGAGGTGTGCAGGAAAAATTCCTGCTGCGCAACGGGGCAGACGAAGTAGTCTATCCGGAAAAGCAGCTGGCGGCATGGACTGCAATTCGGTGCACCTCGGAGCATATTTTGGACTATATTGAACTGGATAAAGATTATTCTATCTTTGAACTGTCCATTCCGGAAGATTGGGGTGGAAAAACGATCATTCAACTGGATATTCGTAAAAGGTATGGCATTAATATACTGGGGGTTAGAGAAAATGGAAAGCTCAACATGAACATCATGCCTGATACTGCTTTGGGCGAAGGCAAGTCTATACTGGTCTTAGGGCATCAGAAGGCTATTCAAAAGTGCTTTCGCATTTGATCTGCAGTTATCCAGAACAGACTAGAGGTGATTTTAATAAAAGACTATGAGCATTGCAGACTGAAATGCGCCTATTGCGATTACCTTGAATAATTCTTCGCAGCTTCTTGGCAGATAAAAAATCATTCTTATGATAGAATCTATATAAAAATGGGAGGTGAGAGCGGTGAAACAGATAGAAAAAGGGCATCTTAAAATCTTTTTCAGCTATGCCGAGAGTATTGGAAAGACGCAGGCTATGCTGAGAGCGGCGCAAAGTGCAAAGGCTCAGGGTATAGATGTTGTGGTCGGGTACATCGCTCCCAATACTTCCCATGAAACGCTTGCTTTGCTGGAAGGACTTGAGCAGTCTCGGGCTGGGGGCAAGGAGTCATTTGATCTTGATTGGGCGTTGTCCCGGAAACCGGAGCTTATCTTGATAGATGAGCTGGCACATTCCAATGGCAAGAACAGTCGCCATTGTAAGCGTTACCAAGATGTTGACGAACTGCTGAAATCCGGAATCAACGTGTACACTACGGTGAATGTAGGAAATATTGAGAGTCTGCATGATACAGTGGCTTCCATTACCGGTATCACCACTTGGGATCGTATTCCCGACGCTGTCTTTGACAATGCTGACCAGGTAGAGTTGATTGATATCGAACCCCGTGAGTTAATCGAGCGTTTACGAGAAACAGATACAGCTGATTCTCGTATTACAGTAGAGCAGCTGACCGCTCTGCGTGAAGTTGCTTTGCGGCACTGTGCAGACAGAGTGAAGCGTCTGTCTGACCAGCTGAGAGAAAAGAACAGTTTCCACACCGATGAACATATTTTGGCTTGTCTTTCTTCTGCACCGTCCAATGCAAAGATTATCCGTACGGCGGCACGAATGGCAAAGGCTTTTAACAGCCGGTTTACAGCTCTGGTCGTTGAAACACCGGATTTTGCCGTGGCTGCGGCAGAAAATAAGAAACGCCTGCATGATAATCTAAAACTGGCAGAACAGCTTGGTGCAAACATTGAAACGGTCTATGGTGAAGATGTTCCTTATCAGATTGCCGAGTTTGCACGTCTTTCAGGCATTACGAAAATTGTGTTAGGAAGAAGTGCCGTCACCCGTAGGCATCTGTTTGGAAAGCCGACGCTTACAGAACAACTACTTTCATATGTTCCGGAAATTGACATTCATATCATTCCGGATAGAAACGCGGACACTACTTATCGTCCTAAGAAAGCAAGAACCAACCACAAGCGCAGTATTCTGGCAAACACGGCAAAGAGTGTGGGTATCCTTGTTGGCTCCACTCTTTTAAGCGTTTTCTTCTACCATCTGGGCTTTACCGATGCAAATATAATCATGATATACATTCTAGGCGTGCTGCTGACATCTATTGTGACATCTCACCAAATATACAGTCTGGTTTCTTCTATCGCCAGTGTGTTTATCTTCAACTTTCTGTTTACCATGCCCAGGTTTTCGCTGACGGCTTACGAAACAGGTTATCCAGTCACCTTTGTTATCATGTTTCTGACGGTTTACATCACTGGCACCCTTGCTATTCGCTACAAAGAGCAGGCTGGTCAATCAGCAAAGATTGCTCATCGTACAAAGATTTTGTTCGATACTGACCAGCTGCTTTCAAAAGCAAACGGAAAGGACGAGATTATCCATGCCGCTGCTGAGCAGATTATGAAGCTGCTCAGCAGAAATATTGTTATTTTTGAGAATTTAGATGGGCGGCTATCCGGTCCGCATTTATTTCAGGTGAATACAACGGAAAATCGGTCCTATGACGCGGAGAAAGAGCAGGATATTGCCGAGTGGGTATTAAAGAATAATCACGTTGCCGGTGCCACAACGGATACCCTTTCCAATGCACAATATCTATATCTGCCGCTGCGTGTCAATGAGCGAGTCTATGGTGTAGTCGGCATTGAGGTAGAGGATACCCTTTTGGAGGCTTCCGAGCATGGCATCCTGCTTTCCATTCTTGGCGAGTGTGCTCTGGCACTGGAAAATGAGAAAAATGCCCGTGAGAAAGAAGCCGCGGCAGTCCTGGCAGAAAGTGAACAACTCCGGGCCAATCTGCTCCGGACAATTTCCCATGACCTGCGGACGCCGTTGACCACTATTTCCGGTAATGCAAGTAATCTAATGGGCAACAGCAGCAGTTTTGATGAGGAAACCAAACAACAAATATATGCGGATATTTATGATGATTCCATGTGGCTCATTAATTTGGTTGAAAACCTGCTGTATGCTACTCGTATTGAAGAGGGCCGTATGGCTCTTCGCACATCTACGGAGCTGCTCAGTGAGATTATAGAGGAAGCCATGCGGCATATCAGCCGCAAGGCAAATAAACATTGTTTGTCAGCTTCTTGTGAGGATGATCTGCTGTTGGTCAAAGCAGATGCGAAACTGGTGATGCAGGTCATCACGAACATTGTAGATAATGCTGTCAAATATACCCCATCCGGTTCTTCTGTGGAAGTAACAGCAAGAAAGAATGGCAATATGGCAGAAGTTCGGATTGCAGATACAGGAATAGGTATTCCTGATGAAGAAAAAGTTAAGATTTTCAATAAATTTTACTGTGGCGATAATAAAATAGCGGATAACCGCCGCAGTTTGGGACTGGGACTATATCTCTGTAAGGCCATTGTGGAAGCCCACGGAGGTACGATCCATGTAGCTGACAATCAGCCCCAGGGAGCTGTGTTCAGTTTCACCCTTCCGCTGGAGGAGGTATTCTATCATGAGTAAGTTTCAAATATTGGTGGTGGAGGATGATGCACCGATACGCAGCCTGATCACCACTACATTAAAAGCACATGACTATCGTTTTGTTGTTTCGGAAACTGGAGAGGGCGCTGTCATGGAAACAGCATCCCACAATCCTGACATTATCCTGCTGGATCTTGGTCTGCCGGACATTGACGGTGTGGAGGTCATCAGCCGCATACGAAGCTGGTCAAATGTACCGATCATTGTTATCAGTGCTAGAAGTGAAGACAGTGATAAAATCGATGCTTTAGATGCTGGTGCAGATGATTACCTGACAAAGCCGTTCTCGGTGGATGAACTTCTGGCAAGGCTGCGTGTCACCCAAAGGCGATTGGCTCTTATGCAGAGTAACACTACACAGCAATCTACATACGAAAACGGGCAATTGAAGATAGACTATGCTTCTGGATGCGTCTATCTTGGGGGTGAGGAAATGCGCCTGACACCTATCGAATACAAGCTGTTGTGTCTGCTGGCACGGAACACTGGCAAAGTGCTGACCCATAAGTTCATTCTCCAGAACGTTTGGGGAAGCAGTTGGGAAAAGGATGTAGGGTCTCTGCGTGTATTCATGGCGACGCTCCGGAAAAAGTTGGAGAAAGCACCAGGTTCGCCCCAGTATATTCAGACTCACATCGGTATTGGTTATCGGATGCTGAAGATCGAGTAAGAGAACGTAGGGATAATCATGTTCTCCACATAGTGTTACTATTCCCACACTTTACTTCTTTTTTATTCTTCATTATAACATACTGACATCACATCGTTTTCCTTAGGCAATAAATAATATATCATATGACTCAAACGAGGTGCTGTTAATTTAGTATATCAGTATAAGTTCATCTATTTGTTAACAGAATCGAATTGAATCCAGCCGACACTTACGGTATAATATACTTATCGCTACAGATCTTACAAAAATAGCTCAAAAGTGTTAAAACAGATAGATGATATACAGGTATGAACAGAAGCTTAATTATCACAAGGAAAGAAGGAAAGTGCATGCAAGAAAAAGCAATTCTCATCTGCCGTTATCTGAGTATTTGTGAGCCGGATGTAATAGATGGCTTTCAAAAAAACGGTTATCGGGTAGATGAGTTCAATGAAAAGCTGAAGGAACCGGATTATGATACGGTATATTTAAAAAAATTGTCAGATGTGATTTTAGCGGGAGATTATGAATTTGTATTTTCCATAAACTTTTTTCCCATCATTTCTAAACTTTGCAATGTGTTAAGAATTCCATATGTATGCTGGCTTGTGGACAGTCCGGTATTTCAGATGTATTCAGAAGCAGTGAAAAACGAATGCAATCGCATTTTTATATTTGACAGGGCTTTATATCAGCAGTTTTATCCGAAAAATACAGGAGGAATTTTTTATCTTCCCCTTGCTGCGAATACAGAACATTGGGATAAGGTTTGCAGAGAAATGACAGCAGCTGACCGGGGAAGATATACTGTAGATATATCTTTTATCGGCTCTCTGTATACAGAAAAATGTCCCTATAATCAAATTCGCATGATGGCAGAATACTTGCGGGGGTATTTAGAAGGGGTCATGGCAGCACAGCTGAAAATATACGGTTATAATTTTTTGGCAGAGGTGCTGACGCCGGAAATTATAGGGCAATTTAAAGAGGCGGTTAGCTGGGAGGCGGTTCCGGAAGATTATGAGATAGATGATGCCATGTTTATTGCTGATGAATATTTAGGGGTAAAAGTATCCGAGATGGAGCGGATACAGATGCTTAACATGCTGGCACAGCATTTCCCGGTACATTTTTATACACAGAGTGATACTTCTGTGCTGCAAAATGTAATCTGTTGTGGAAGTGCAGAATCTCGCTTTGAAATGCCTAAAATTTTTCGTTGCAGCAAGATTAATCTAAATCCGACGGCAAAAAGCATCAAAACAGGAATTTCCCAGCGTATCTGGGATATTATGGGAGCCGGCGGCTTTTTAATTTCTAATTATCAGTCGGAGCTGCCGGAGTATTTTGAATTGGGAACAGAGATAGAAACTTATGGAAGTTTAGAGGAACTGGCAGATAAATGCAGCTACTATTTACAGCATCAGGAGGCGAGAAAAAAAATAGCTCGAAAAGGTTATGAAAAAGTAAAGCAGTATCATACTTATAAAATAAGAATCAAAGAAATGTTAAATATATTAAATACCAGCTTTTAGGAGGGCATATGGAACCAACAAGAGAACAAATTATAGAAGCAGTAAAAGGAATTTGTGAATACGACACAAAATTAATTGCAGCCTGCGAAGATATCACGGAAGATTTAAGAACAGGAAAAATAACACTCTTGTCTAAAGTAATGCAAAATATTATTCAGGGTATTAATTGGACCGTAGAGGTGCTAAATAGGACAATGGATACTTTTAACGAAGGAAAAGAAAGGTTGAACAAGGAAGAACTAAATTCGGCGCTGGTAAGTTTTAGCACCGCTTATGAAACCGGTGACGGTGCCCGTGTGGCAGAAGCCATGCAAAATGCAATAATTCCATTTTTACATAAAGTGTGTGAGGCAGGGCAGGAAATAAATTAACTTCCTAATTGCAAAACATATATAATTGATGTATAATTACCCACATGGGAAATCTGCCGAAAGATAAGTGTGAAAACACTGTATGAAAATTTTTAAGCGACAGAAATTGAAATACAATAGGTAGAGCTGCTTTGCAGCAGAATGGAGGATATTATGGAGAAGAAAAATATTGACTGGTCTAATCTGGGGTTTGGATACATACAGACGGACTTAAGATATGTTTCAAACTACAAAAACGGAGCATGGGATGAGGGTACATTGTCTTCTGATTCCATGATTACACTTAGCGAATGTGCAGGCGTACTGCAGTACGCTCAGACGATATTTGAAGGCTTAAAGGCATATACCACAGAAGACGGTCATATTGTAACTTTTCGTCCGGATTTAAATGCCAGCCGTCTTGCAGATTCAGCAAAAAGATTGGAGATGCCGGTATTTCCGGAAGATAGATTTGTTGATGCAGTGGTAAAAGTAGTAGAAGCTAATGCTGCATACGTTCCACCATTCGGCTCAGGAGCAACACTTTATTTAAGACCATATATGTTCGGAACCAATCCTGTGATTGGGGTAAAGCCAGCAGATGAATATCAGTTCAGACTTTTTTGTACGCCAGTTGGTCCGTATTTTAAGGGCGGTGCTAAACCGATTACGATTCGTGTCAGTGATTTTGACCGTGCAGCACCAAATGGAACAGGACATATCAAAGCAGGCTTAAATTATGCCATGAGTTTACATGCTATCGTATCAGCTCATGAAGCAGGCTTTGATGAAAATATGTATCTGGATCCTAAAACAAGAACAAAAGTAGAAGAAACAGGTGGAGCAAATTTCTTATTCGTTACAAAGGATAATAAAATTGTTACACCAAAGTCAAACAGTATTCTTCCATCCATCACACGTCGCTCTCTGGTATATGTTGCGAAAGAATATTTGGGATTAGAAGTAGAAGAAAGAGAAGTATTCTTTGATGAAGTAAAAGATTTTGCAGAATGTGGACTCTGCGGTACTGCAGCAGTCATTTCACCGGTAGGCAAGATCAATGATCACGGTAAAGAAATCTGCTTCCCAAGCGGCATGGAAAAGATGGGACCAACCACACAGAAATTATATGATACATTAACAGGAATCCAGATGGGCAAAATCGAAGCTCCGGAAGGATGGATTAAAGTAATTAAATAAATGAAAATATTTTTAAAGAACTTTGCACCATTGTGCAGAGTTCTTTTTGGGTATGTCTGTGTGTGTATTGGTATCATAAAGTTGTAAGATTTATATCAATAAATCCTTTAATCTTCATATCGTTGTTATGCGTAAAAGACAGTATATGTAAGATGGATTAAAAAATATTTACGCACCTGTTGCATCAAAAGTTTGATATTAATCGTAAACATAAAGTATAGTGTACTGACTTCAACTGTATCAGACCGACTAATGGAAAAATCCGTTACAGCTGTTCCATAATTGATTAGTATGACCGTTCTGTCATTGTTTTTGTTAATTTTAAATACATTAATAGAAACTTGCTATAGAAACACTGCGTAAAGGAATTGTACCCTTATGATAATGTTCTTTGGACAAACTTACAAAAGGCATTGTGGTGTGGTGGATATGCTCTCTGTAAGCATTAAACTCGATCATAGAAATTTCCGCTTTCTGAATGATAGTGAGGGAACGCAGCATTCTTTGCTGTCGCCCCTTGATTATCTATCAGCAAAGGCGGACGGGACTGTCGAGGCAGCACGGGGCTGCCACATTTATTTTACCGCTGACTGGTTTAAATGTTTTTGCTATTTTTGTTTAACTTTCTTTGGTTGGGCGAATAGCCAAATCAGACACATCTACATTATCTGGTTGAGAAACAGCATATAGTACTGCATTTGCGATTACATTTGGCGTTAACCCAACATTCTGGTAAAATTCTTCAACCATAGATTTTGTTTCAGACGGTGCGATAGTATTAAGCAATTCGGTTTTGATTGCTCCCGGATAAATAGTTGTGGTACGGATATTAGTGCCTTCCATGACTGATTCTGTGCGGAAGGAATCTAACATTGCCCGGACAAAATGTTTCGTGCCTGAATAGACTGCATTTCCTGGAACAGATTTCGTGCCTGCAATAGAAGAAGTCACTATGATATGTCCGCTTTTCTGTGCAATAAATTCGGGCAATACGGCTGCCATTGAGTTTAGAACACCTTTAATATTGATGTCTATCATAGTTATCCAGTCTTTTACTTTCAGTTCGGACATATTGCTACCGGGCATTGTACCAGCATTTGCAAAAAGCACATCAATTTTTCCGAATTTTTCTTTTGCCAGTGCTATCAATGATTTCATATCATCTTCGTTAGATACATCGGATTTCAGATAGACAGCATTTTTACCAATCTCAAAAGTTAATTTTTTAAGCCTTTCTTCTCGCCTCGCACTGAGTACAACTTTTGCGCCATTTTCTGCGAGAATCTTTGCTGTTGCTTCTCCTATACCAGAAGAAGCTCCTGTGATAATGATTACTTTATTCTCAATGCCTTGCATTTTTTATTCCTCCAATCAATGCGCTTGTGTTATTGCTTTTCATATATAAAGTATAGACCAAAATCAGTTGGCTGTAAAATACCAATTAGGTATTATAGTATAAACAGTAATTATACCTTTACTATAGGAGAGACCCCATGATTGAAATTTTTTTTGGAGCAGTCTGTGGCATTTGCAAAAAATGGCACTTTATCTCGTGCGGCCGAAGAACTGCATATTTCTCAACCAGCTCTAAGCAGGTCTATGAAAAAAAGGAAGATGAATTTGGAGTTTCTCTATTCGACAGGGGAAAAAGTAAAATTACTCTGAATGATACTGGAAAAGTCGCGACTAAATATGCCGAGAAAGTTTTGGAAACTGACCGAAAAATGCTTGAAAGAACGGTAGCATTTGATCGGAGCCAACGAACAATTACGTTCGGTTCTTGTGCTTCACTCCTGCTAATGAGCTTATTCCAATTATTCAAGAACATTTTTGTGAAATGGCAATCACATCTGAAATTACCAGTGATGACAAACTTATATCGGGCTTAAAGAAGCGCATTTGTAATCTTGCAATTTTGTACCAAGTGCCAACGGAGAAAGATATTTTTTGGTGCGCATACCTGATAATTTTACTGGAACAATATCATTATCAATCCGCTCTCAGATCAAAATTGCTTGATATTTGTTTTCTCTTATTCATGGTGCCAAGTTGGTGCCCGCTTTTACAAAACCACTCTATATGTATTTTAAAATATTATTTAGTAGTCAATTCTCAAACAATAATTTTTCACAAAACTGTAATTGAATTTCAAAAAATAATTGTAACAAATCTCTAGAGATGGTAAAATATATATAATATGAGTGTGAGAAGGGGACTCAAATTTTATAGCATAATAATAATTAGGAGAAGGAGTGGATTGATAATGAGTGTGACAGAACTGCGGGGCGAAGAAAGAAAGATTGCAAAAGGTACACTTGTTTATTCAGAAAATCAGGAGATAAAGGAGTTGGGAGTAATTACAGAGGGGCGTCTTGTAGCAGTGAACAAGGCAGGCAGAATGGAGTTTAAGAAGGGGAGTGTATTAGGACTGGTAGAGGGGTTAAATGGGAAAACTACCTCCAGTTATTTTGCGGATGAAGATACTACCATGCTGGTATATCCTTACGGAAGTATAGAAGAGAATGTAAATCTCAGTGTTGCACAGAAGATTAATCCAGGAAATACCATAGCAACAGCCATCCGCCAGGTATGTTTCATTTTGGACAAGGCCAGGTCAGAAGAAAATAAAACAAATCGGTTTTATAATTATGTAAAAGAGGAATACAAAAGGTATACGGAGTTGTGTAAGGGATACAATGCGGAATGCAGAACATCCCAAGTTATCGGAGCATTGAAAGAGTTTGAACATACCATAGAACTGGATGAGGAAAAAATGGAATATATGCAGCAGTTAATGGAAATTCCTGATAATATACGAGGCGCATTTTTTGAAGCCAGCGAATATATGGTGCAGAAACATTTAAACGATATTATGGATATTGCAGGCGATGCGGCGGCTCTTTATGAAGAAATAGATCAATACATGGAGCAGAATTCATCTGCATTGATCGGAGATGATAGTGATAATTTGTTTTCTATGTATGAGGATTTGATTTTGCAGATTGCAGGCAAAAAAGGAAATGTGTTTACACTTCTGAAAAAGGCTGAGGAAATATTAAAATTTGCCAATGTTTTTGAAGGAATTGATAAAAAAATCGTGGAAAAGGTCAAACACGGCTATCAGGAAAAATTAAAAATGATGGGCGTAGATGTAAATGCTGCAGCTAAGGGAACAGCTAATACAGTATCGCAAGCAGTTCAGGGAGCGGCCGCAGCATCCTCTGCCTCTGCGGTAAGCGATTATACTTCTGCCCAGATGGATATTATACATAAAATAACACAGAATACCACAGAGAAGATTATTGCTTATGCCGGACTGGAAGAAGAAAAAAACGAAAAGCTCCGTCAGCTGCTGACTGTGTACGCAGCTGCAGAAGATAAGCATGCATCCACAGATGAATTCAATAAGGTAAGAAGAAGTCTGGCTGCTTTATATTATGATTATTATGAAGCTGTTATAATAAAATACGTAAAAGAAGAAAAGCCAATCCCATTACTAGAATTGTTCTTAAATTTTGGTATGTTGGATGAGCATTTAGTAAGTGATGTGGCTTTGGCAGACTTATTTTATACCAAACGTGATGAAGACATGGGAGATTATCAGATATTCACCATGAAGGAATGGCTGTTTAAAATTTATAAGGGAGAGCATGAACCGTCCCGAAATGAATTTGATATGGATTATGAGGCAACCTTTCGAGATATGAAAAAGACGCAAAAATTCACAAAAGAGCAGGAAGAAGCATATAAGCATGATCAAAAAGGGAAAATGATTTTTGAACTTCGCAATATGCTGACTTCGACAAACAAGATGACTCAGGGACAAATTATGACTTTCTGTCCGATTTTATGCGTAGAAGAGGGAGAATCTGTGAAAAAGATGCTGACGCAGAAAAGTGTAGTAAAAAAGACATTTGACACATTGCTGCAAATAGATTATTCTTGTTTTTATCGGCCGGTTGCATTTTGGGATACGGAACACGGCGTAAACAAAGATTACATTCAAAAAGAAGTAAAGCCGATTATCATTCTTATGCCAAATGTAGGAACCAAAGGCGCCATGTGGCAGGAAGTGTCAGGGCCTAGAAAGGATACTCCGGCCAGATTTGCACTTCCTATCATGAGCAGAGAAAATCTCACCAAGTTGGCAGTTGGTATGTTAGGTCAGTATCGTTGGGAAATTTGTCGAAATATACAGGGGGTATATTGGAATGATTTAAGCGAAAAATCTCTTACCTCAGAATATTTTGATTATGCTCAGTTTTTTAAGAAGAATCATGAATTGTCTCAGCAGGCGAAGGATAAGATCAAACAAAATCTTGTGAAAGCAAAGAACAGCTTCCGCGGTTTGTTTGTACAGGATTATATGGAATGGGTATTATTAGAATCCAAGGGTTCACAGCGTCTAAATAAAGTTTCCAGAGAAATCTTCGGCGAATATATACCGTTTCCAAAAAAAATAAGGGATACCCTGCGCAAACATCCGTCCTATGGACCAATCATTGAAAAATTTGAACGCCATAATGCAGAAAGATTAAAGAAGGCAACAAATATAGAAACCACATTAATTAAACATAAAGGAAAAGTAACGGAAGATTTACAGAAGTATCTGGAATATTTGCAGATGTAACCAAATCGCAAAGCGATTTGATTGCATATTGCGAAGTAATTTTCATGTGTATAATACTTGATGTAATATCTTTCGCAAAAGGTAAAAAAATGAAATGGAATAAATTCACGATTAAGACAATTGCAGATGCAGAAGATATTATTGTAAGCAGCCTTATGGAACTGGGAATCGAAGGAGTAGAAATCGAAGATAGCGTACCGTTAAGTGAGTACGAAAAAAGTCAGATGTTTGTAGACATTTTGCCGGAAAATCCAAATGGAGGAAAGGAAGCTTATGTGTCTTTTTACATCGAAGAAGATAAGGATACAGAAGAACTGTTAACCAGCGTAAAGGCAGAACTTTCGTCTCTGGCAGAATTTATGGAAGTGGGCGAGTGTACCATTACAGAAAGTCAGACAGAAGATACAGACTGGCAGAACAAGTGGAAAGAATATTTTAAGCAGTTTTATGTAGATGATATTTTGATCAAACCCTCATGGGAAGCGTTGAAGCCAGAAGATGAAGGTAAGATGAGAATAGATATTGATCCGGGCACTGCCTTTGGAACAGGAATGCATGAAACTACACAGCTTTGTATCCGCCAGATTAAAAAGCTGGTTACAAAGAATACGGTGATGCTGGATGCAGGTACCGGAAGCGGCATATTATCCATTGCCGCCATCAAGTTAGGAGCCGCTTATGCTTTAGGGACAGACTTAGATCCTTGTGCCATTACTGCGGTGGCAGAAAATATGCAGGTTAATGGTATTGATGAAGATAAATATGATGTGATTCTTGGAAATCTTATTGATGATAAGGAAATACAGGACAAAGTAGGCTATGAAAAATATGACTTAGTCTGTGCCAATATTTTAGCTGAAATTCTTGCGGCTATGACACCTGTAATTCCCGCCGCCATGAAAAAAGGCGCTTATTATGTAACATCGGGAATTCTGAAAGAGAAGGAAGAACTGGTAAAAGAAGCAATCATAAAAAGCGGTCTGGAAGTGGTGGAAGTTACTTATCAGGGTGACTGGTGTTCCATTACAGCCAAAAAGGTGTAAGGGAGAAGCGTATGAATCAGTTTTTTGTGGAAAAATCCCAAATACATGGCTCTGAAATCAGCATTGAGGGAACGGACGTAAACCATATTAAAAATGTGCTTCGCATGAAACCGGGAGAAGAAATTATGATCAGTAATGGAACAGATAAGCACTTTGTCTGTTCCATTCTGGTAATTTCAGAACAACAGGTGATTGCAAAAATTGTGGATATAGACACCAACAGCACAGAACTTCCGGTGAAACTATATTTATTTCAGGGACTGCCCAAGGCAGATAAGATGGAGTTGATCATTCAAAAGTCAGTGGAGCTGGGCGTTCATGAAATTATTCCGGTTGCTATGAAGCGCTGTGTGGTAAAATTAGATGCCAAAAAAGAAAGGTCCAAGATTGTCAGATGGCAGGCAATTGCGGAAAGCGCAGCTAAACAGTCAAAGCGCATGGTGATACCAAATATTTCAAGGGTTATGAATTTTAAAGAAGCGGTTGCATATGCAAAAAGTTTAGATTATAATATTATACCGTATGAGTTTGCCAATGGAATGGAAAAATCAAAGCAGATTATAAAAAGCTTAGATCAGTATAAAAGCGTGGGAATTTTTATCGGACCGGAAGGTGGATTTGAGGAGGCGGAGATTGCTTATGCCCAAGAAAACCATATGCAGATCATTTCTTTGGGCAAACGTATTTTACGGACGGAAACAGCAGGGTTAACGGCTTTATCAATCATTATGTTCGAATTAGAGCAGGATGGCTGATACAATGCCGTCTTTTCACGTCAGTGAAACAAAATAGGAGAGAGAAACGTGGAAGCATATTTGGATAATTCAGCCACAACAAGATGCGAAAAAGAAGTGGCGGAGTTGGTGGAAAAGGTGATGCTTACAGATTACGGAAATCCATCTTCCATGCATTTGAAGGGTATGGAGGCGGAAAACTACGTAAAAGAAGCAAGGATAAAAATTGCCAAAACATTGAAAGTAAAAGAAAAGGAGATTATCTTTACTTCTGGTGGGACAGAATCAGACAATATGGCATTGATTGGTGTGGCTTTGGCAAACCAGAGAGCGGGAAAACATGTCATTACCACAGAAGTGGAACACGCTGCAATTCATGCTACAGTGGCATTTTTAGAAGAACTGGGATTTGAAATCACTAAAATTCCGGTGGATGGCAATGGTATTATTTCTATGGAAAAATTAGAACAAGCCTTAAGACCGGATACTATTTTAGTGTCCATTATGCATGTAAACAATGAAGTGGGAGCACTGCAGCCCATCGAAGAAGCAGCGAAGCTGATTAAAGAGAAATCGCCCAAGGCAGCTTTCCATGTGGATGCCATTCAAAGCTATGGAAAATATAAAATCAATCCGAAAAAGACAGGGATTGATTTGTTATCTGTCAGCGGTCATAAAATTCACGGGCCTAAGGGTGTGGGTTTTTTATATGTGAATGAAAAAGTAAAAATAAAACCGCTGATTTTAGGAGGCGGTCAGCAGTCCGGTATGCGTTCCGGAACAGAAAATGTACCTGGAATTGCAGGACTGGCGCTGGCTTGTGAAATGGCGTATGAGAATTTGGAAGAAAAGAGAGCCAATTTGTATGCTATGAAACAAAAATTCTGTAAACAGCTATTAGAATTACCGGATGTAAAAATCAATGGAATTTATGATGAGCTTTCCGCACCTCAGATTGTCAGTGCCAGTTTTAGAGGAATTCGGAGCGAAGTGCTTCTGCATACATTAGAAGAAAAAGGAATTTATGTGTCCGCTGGCTCTGCTTGCTCATCCAATAAGCCTGCACCAAGTAAAACTTTACTTGCCATGAGGGTGCCAAAGGAAGAATTAGAGGCCACGGTTCGATTCAGTCTTTCTGTACACACAAAGGTGGAAGAATTAGACTACACTATAAAAGTGTTACAAGAGATTCTTCCGGTTTTGCGTAGATACAAAAGACACTAAAATGCGAAATCATATAAAAGTATAGAAAACGAAAATATAAGGAGTACACTATGTATAAAGCATTTTTAATTAAATATGGAGAAATCGGTGTGAAGGGAAAAAACCGTTATCTTTTTGAAGATGCCCTGGTTCATCAGATTCGTTTTGTTTTAGAGGACGTGGAAGGCGAATTTAATGTACGAAAAGAGCAAGGAAGGATTTTTGTGGAAGTTCAGGGGGAATATGATTTTGATGAAACGGTAGAGGCGTTAAAAAGAGTGTTTGGTATTGTGGGGATTTGTCCTGTAGTTCAGATGGAAGACAATGGATTTGATGATTTTGCGGCACAGACGGTGGCATATTTGGACAAGGCATACCCAGATAAAAACTTTACCTTCAAGGTAAAAGCAAGAAGGGCAAGAAAAAATTACCCTTTGGATTCCATGGAGATTAATAAAGAACTGGGAAGTAAAATTGTGGAAGCCTTTCCGGAAATCAAAGTAGACGTTCATAATCCTGATGTGGAAATTCAGGTAGAAATCCGGGAAAAGATTTATGTATATTCTGAAACTATCAAAGGAGCAGGCGGTATGCCTCTTGGAACTAACGGCAAAGCCATGTTATTGCTGTCCGGTGGGATCGACAGCCCGGTGGCAGGCTATATGATTGCAAAGCGCGGGGTAAAAATTGATGCAGTATATTTCCATGCACCACCATACACCAGTGAGCGTGCAAAACAAAAGGTTGTGGATCTGGCAAAACTGGTGTCACGTTATTCTGGCTCCATGCGTTTGTTTGTAGTAAATTTTACTGATATTCAGCTGGCAATTTACGATAAGTGTCCTCATGATGAGCTGACGATCATTATGAGAAGATACATGATGAAAATAGCAGAGCACTTAGCAAAAGAAAATAACTGTTTGGGATTAATTACCGGAGAAAGTATCGGTCAGGTGGCAAGTCAGACACTTCAGAGTCTCGCAGCAACCAATGAAGCGTGCACAATGCCGGTGTACCGTCCGCTGATCAGCTTTGATAAACAGGAGATCGTGGATATTGCAGAACGAATCAACACTTATGAAACATCCATTCAGCCTTTTGAAGACTGTTGTACTATTTTTGTAGCAAAGCATCCGGTAACGAAGCCTAATTTAAATATTATTAAGCGTTCTGAGGAGCATTTAAGTGATGTGATTGGTGATTTGATGAAACAGGCGATAGACAGTGTAGAAGTGATTGAAATATAAGCCGGAAAAAATGGACAGAAAAAAGACCAGTGTTTACTGGTCTTCAATTCACTCTACTCCACATCATCAGATTATGTATGGGTTTAATACATTCATAATTTCTGTAAGATCACCCTCAGCATGAATATTTAAGTCGATTGGCTTAGATAAGTCAAGACTGAAGATTCCCATGATTGATTTTGCATCAATTACATATCTGCCTGATACTAAATCAAAATCATAATCAAATTTTGAGATTTCGTTTACGAAAGATTTTACCTTGTCGATTGAATTTAAAGAAATCTGTACTGTTTTCATTTTAATAACCTCCCTTGAATAGTTAGATTGCTTATTTCTATATATTACATTTTTGGATTTTAAAAGTCAATACGAAACAAGCAGAAAGCTGAAAATTAACGAATATTTCACGTTTTAAACAAAAAAAATCTTCGATTGTGGGCAAGCCCACCAAAAAAATGAGCGAAATGTTAAAAATGCTAATAAATTGCACAAAAATTTGTGAATTATTATGACAAAAAGGAGGAGATAACATGATAACAGCCGCATTACATAACCTTGGATGTAAGGTGAATTCCTATGAAACAGACGTTATGCAGCAGATGTTAGTGGAGGCTGGATATGAAATCAGGGACTTTAACGATAGGGCAGATGTATATATTATCAATACTTGTACTGTAACCAACATGGCAGACCGGAAATCAAGGCAGATGTTACATAAAGCAAAAAGCAAAAATAAGGATTCCATTGTGGTAGCAGTGGGATGTTACGCACAGGCAGCAGGAGAGAAATTGCTGGAAGACAGCAGTGTGGATATTATCATCGGCAATAACCGGAAAAAAGATATTGTGAGAATATTAGAAGAGTATCGCAGAGAACATAAAACAGAGGATACCGTGATCGATATCAATCATACCACAGAATATGAAGCGCTGATGTTAGAGCAGACCTCTGCTCACACCAGGGCATATATTAAGATTCAGGATGGCTGCAACCAGTTTTGCAGTTACTGCATTATACCATTTGCCCGGGGGAGAGTCAGAAGCAGGGAAGCAGAAGATATTGAGGCAGAAATTACATCTTTAGTACAAAAAGGATATAAGGAAATTGTCATTACAGGAATTCATATTAGTTCCTATGGTGTCGATAAAGAAAATATAAATCTTTTGTCGCTGCTGCAAAGAATTCATAAGATTCAGGGGCTGAAAAGGATTCGCCTTGGCTCTTTGGAACCCAGGATCATTACAGAAGAATTTGCAAAGGAAATTGCATCACTGCCCAAAATATGTCCTCATTTTCATTTATCTATGCAGAGTGGATGCAATGAGACATTGAAGCGTATGAATAGACATTATACATCTGAGGAATACTATGAAAAATGTGAAATCCTAAGAAAATATTATGAAAAACCGGCCATTACCACAGATGTTATAGTGGGATTTCCCAAGGAAACTTTAGAGGAATTTCAGGCAACAGAAAAATTTGTGGAAAAAGTAGATTTTTTTGAAACCCATGTATTTAAGTATTCGAAACGGCAGGGCACCAATGCAGCAAAAATGGAAGGTCAGATTGAGGAAAATGAGAAAACCAGAAGAAGCAGTATTTTGTTAGAACTGAACAAACATCATAGACAGGCGTATTTAGAGAGCTTTCTTGGTAAAACTGTTGAAATTCTTGTGGAGGAAACTATAGAAGAAGACGGAAAACAATATCAGATCGGCCACACAAGGGAATATATGCGCGCCATTGTAGAAAGCCAGATTCCTTTGGAAAATCAAATTGTGAAAGCAATGGTAAAGGAAGTATATCAGGGAGAAATGCTGAAATGTGAAATAATACTGAAATCTGAAATAATAGATTGAATTTTGCAAAGTTTTATATTACAATAAAAAATGAAAATTTATTTTGAGGTCGTGGTAGAATGCAGAATTTAGGAAACACACAATATTTTAAGGTACAGGCGGAGCCGGAAGTACAAGTAAAGGAAATTATTGCAGCTGTTTATGAGGCAATGACAGAAAAGGGTTATAATCCCATTAACCAAATTGTAGGATACATTATGTCAGGGGATCCAACTTACATTACAAGTCATAAAAATGCAAGAAGCTTGATTATGAAGGTTGAGCGTGATGAACTGGTAGAGGAATTACTGAGAGCATATGTAGAAAATAAATCATGGAAGTAACCGGAGGAAAATCATGCGTATAATGGGGCTGGATTATGGTTCTAAAACGGTGGGTGTAGCCATGAGCGATGAACTTTTGATTACTGCACAGGTGTTAGAAACCATAACAAGGAAAGAAGAAAATAAGCTTCGCAGAACTCTGGCACGTATTGAAGAACTTGCAAAAGAATATCAGGTAGAACGGATTGTACTTGGGTATCCCAAGAATATGAATAACACATTGGGCGAAAGAATTGAAAGAACAATGGAATTTAAAGAAGCACTGGAAAGGAGAACGGGGCTTCCGATAATTTTGTGGGATGAGAGGCTTACCACTGTGGAAGCGGAGCGGTCGTTGATGGAGTGTAATGTAAGACGTGAGGACAGAAAGCAATATGTGGACAGAATTGCGGCCGCATTTATTCTGCAAGGGTATTTAGACAGAATAAAAAAGGGAGAATAGAATGGAAAAGATTGCATTTACGTTGGATGATGATGAATTGGTGGAGTTTTTTGTACTAGAAGAAACAAAAATCAATGGAACCAAATATATATTGGTGACAGAATCCGAGGAAGATGAGGCAGAAGCCTATATTTTGAAGGATTTAGCAGCAGAAGACGAAGTAGAAAGTATATATGAGATTGTAGAAGATGAAAACGAGCTTGAAATGGTATCTGCATTGTTTGCAGAACTGTTAGAAGACGTTGATATAGAATTATAGACAAATAAAAACTCGCAGATGTTTCTACTGCGGAGGTGTGTTATGTCAGTGAATCGAGAAAAATTTATAAATTTGTTGAGAGAACGGGGCTTAAAGGTTACCAATCAAAGGATTGGAGTATTGGAAACTTTGGCTTCCTATCCTGATAAACACCTGACAGCAGAAGAAATTCACGACAAGGTAAAACAGGAATATCCCGAAATTGGACTGGCGACTGTATATAGAACTGTGCAGTTGCTATTAGAGTTGCATTTGATTGATAAAATCAGCTTAGATGATGGCTGTGTGCGCTATGAGATTGCCCATTTTGACGGTAGTACATCAAAGCATCACCACCATCATCTGGTCTGTTTATCATGCGGTAATGTATTTTCTTTTAAGGATGATTTATTAGAACAATTAGAGGCTGAAATCAAGGAGAAATTAGATTTTCGTGTGGTGGATCACGAAGTGAAGCTCTATGGATATTGCAGGGAATGTGCCGATAAGTAGAAACATTGCGGGCTATGGAGGTGCATATTTTTGAAAAATATTAACAATTCAAAACTGAAAATCATTCCACTGGGCGGTTTGGAGCAGATTGGAATGAACATTACTGCCTTTGAATTTGAAGACAGTATTATTGTGGTAGACTGTGGATTATCCTTTCCGGAAGACGATATGCTGGGGATTGACTTGGTGATTCCAGATGTAACTTATCTGAAGGATAATATCAATAAAGTAAAAGGGTTTGTGATTACTCATGGACATGAAGATCATATCGGTGCTCTTCCTTATGTATTAAGGGATGTAAATGTGCCTATTTATGCTACAAAACTTACCATGGGAATTATTGAAAATAAACTAAAGGAACACAATCTGATGCGCGGCACTAAGAGAAAGGTGATTAAGCATGGTCAGTCTATTAATTTAGGATGTTTTCGAATTGAATTTATTAAGACAAACCACAGTATTGCAGATGCGGCAGCTCTTGCCATTTACTCACCGGCAGGTATTGTGGTGCATACCGGAGATTTTAAAGTGGATTACACACCGGTTTTCGGTGATGCCATTGATTTGCAGCGTTTAGGAGAGATTGGGAAAAAAGGTGTACTGGCTGTTATGTGTGACAGTACCAATGCAGAGAGAAAAGGCTTTACTATGTCTGAAAAGACTGTGGGAGCAACTTTTGATAATATTTTTGCAGAACACAAAAACACAAGAATTATAATAGCAACTTTTGCATCTAATGTAGATAGGGTGCAGCAGATTATTAATTCTGCATATAAATACGGAAGAAAAGTAGTGGTAGAAGGACGAAGCATGGTAAGCATTATTTCTATTGCTACGGAATTGGGTTACCTGAATATTCCCGATAAGACTTTAATAGACATTGAACAGCTGAAAAATTATCCGGACGAGCAGACGGTAATCATCACCACTGGAAGTCAGGGAGAATCCATGGCTGCACTTTCCAGAATGGCAGCTTCCATTCACAAAAAAGTAACTATTAAACCGGGTGATACTATTATTTTCAGTTCAAATCCGATACCGGGCAACGAAAAGGCAGTGTCTAATGTGATTAATGAATTAATCGCAAAAGGGGCAGATGTTATTTTTCAGGACACTCATGTATCCGGCCATGCATGTCAGGAGGAAATCAAGTTGATTTACTCTTTGTTGCGTCCAAAATATGCGATACCGGTGCATGGTGAATTTAGGCACTTGAAAGCACAGGCAAATCTTGTGCAGGAATTGGGAATACCAAAAGAAAATGTATTTATCATGCGTTCCGGTGACGTGCTGGAATTAAATGATGACAGTGCTGCCATTACAGATAAAGTACAGACTGGAGCTATCTTGGTAGATGGTCTTGGTGTGGGTGATGTTGGAAATATTGTATTGCGTGACAGACAAAGACTGGCAGAGGATGGTATTCTGATTGTGGTGCTTACCTTAGAAAAGTATGGAAATCAGGTATTGGCAGGACCGGATATTGTGTCTAGAGGTTTTGTATATGTGAGAGAATCTGAGGATCTGATGGAAGAAGCAAGGGCAGTTATTAATGATGCTTTGGATGAGTGTATAGATAAAAATATTACAGATTGGGGAAAGATTAAAAATATCATGAAAGATTCCTTAAGCGATTTCTTATGGAAGAGAACTAAAAGAAATCCGATGATACTGCCAATTATTATGGAAGTTTAGCTTAGAAAGAGGGAAAAGGATGAATCTGGTAGAAGAACGGACAGAAATGCTGGTGCAGGCAATCAAGGAAAGTGAAGAATATCAGCGATATGTGAAAGTGAAGAAAGAAGTAGAACAAAATGAAATGTTATGTCAGAAAATTAACGAATTTCGAGAAAAGAATTTTCGACTGCACATCACTTTGGAAGGCGAAGAATTATACAATGCCATGGATAATTTTGAGAAAGAATACAGTGACTTTAGAAAAGATCCTTTGGTAAATCAGTTTTTGGCAGCAGAACTGGCAAAAATTCGTATGATTCAGCAGATAGAAAAGAAACTAGTTGATGCAATAGATCTTGATTTGACGTATAAACCATCTTCTGGTGAGGAAGAGTAAACAGCAGAAACGGGAATGGAGGACATAAGATGAGAACGAAAACAGCGACCATGTCCATTATTAACGTGGTGGTGCATATTCTGATAGCATTAGTGGTGATTATTGTAATTTACGCCGGAGCAATGCGCTGTTATGATTTTGGCTACAGGATATTTACAGACACACCTATGTCACTGGAACCCGGCAGAGATGTTACTGTTATTATTAACGAAGGAAATTCTACCAGACAAATCGGGACTTTGTTGAAAGAAAACGGCCTGATCAAAGATGTGACTGTATTTGTAGTACAGGAGAAATTATCTGAATATGCCGGAGAGATTAAGCCGGGTGTTTATGTCCTTAACACATCCATGACTGCAGAAGAAATGATAGCGGTCATGTCAGGAAATATGGTAGAAGGAAAAGAAGAAGAATCAGAGTAAAGGTGAAGCAAGTGATTGTAGATGAACGATTTATCACCTATATTAACTCATTAGATAATGGAAATACAGAATTTTTAAACCAGTTAGAACGGCAGGCTCTGCAGACAAAAGTGCCAATTATCAGGCGTGAAATGCAGAGTCTGCTGAAGGTGCTTTTAGCAATAAAACAGCCAGATTCTATTTTGGAAGTGGGTACTGCAGTTGGATTTTCTGCAATTCTAATGGGTCAATATGGGAAAAAAGACAGCCATATTACCACCATAGAAAAATACGAAAAAAGAATTCCTATTGCCAGAGAAAATTTTAAAAAGGCAGCTATGGAGGAAAAAATTACACTTTTAGAAGGGGATGCAATGGAGATCATGGGGACATTGACGGAACCTTTCGACTTTATTTTTATGGATGCGGCCAAGGGGCAGTATATTAATTTCCTTCCCCAATGTTTAAGGCTTTTAAAAGTAGGCGGTGTGCTGGTATCAGATAATGTGCTGCAGGATGGTGATATTGTGGAATCCCGTTTTGCAGTGACCAGAAGAAACCGTACCATACACAGCCGTATGAGGGAATATCTTTATACCTTGAAAAATCATGAGCAGCTATCCACAGCCATTTTACCGTTGGGAGATGGCGTAACCATAAGTACGAGAATAAAATAGAAGGAACGAGAAGGATGAAAAAACCAGAATTATTAATTCCGGCAAGCAGTCTGGAAGTGTTAAAGACCGCAGTTATTTTTGGAGCAGATGCAGTTTATATTGGCGGAGAGGCCTACGGACTTCGGGCTAAAGCCAAGAATTTTTCTATGGAAGACATGAAGGAGGGCATTGAATTTGCCCATGCTCACGACGTGCGGGTGTTTGTTACAGCTAATATATTGGCTCACAATGAAGACCTGCCGGGCGTAGAACAGTACTTTAAAGAATTAAAAGAAATGAAACCAGATGCTTTGATCATTGCGGATCCGGGTGTGTTTACCATTGCAAGAAGAATATGCCCGGAAATCGAAGCTCATATCAGCACTCAGGCAAATAATACCAATTATATGACTTATAATTTTTGGCATGAACAGGGAGCGAAGCGAGTTGTGGCTGCCAGAGAGTTATCTCTGGTTGAAATTAAGGAGCTTCGCAGTAAAATACCGGAAGAATTAGAAATCGAAGCGTTTATTCACGGAGCAATGTGTATTTCTTATTCCGGAAGATGTTTGCTTAGCAACTATTTTACCGGCAGGGATGCTAATAAAGGAGCCTGCACTCATCCATGCCGCTGGAAATACGCAGTGGTGGAAGAACAGCGCCCAGGTGAATACCTTCCGGTGTATGAAAATGAAAGAGGAACCTATATCTTTAATTCCAAAGATTTATGCATGATAGAACATATCCCGGAAATCATAGATGCCGGCATCAACAGCTTAAAAGTGGAAGGACGAATGAAAACCGCTCTGTATGTGGCAACAGTAGCCAGAACCTATCGCAAAGCTATCGATGATTATTGTGAGTCCGAAGAAAAGTACCGTGCCAACATGGAATGGTACAAAGCGGAAATCGGAAAATGTACCTACCGACAGTTTACCACCGGTTTCTTCTTCGGCAAGCCCGATGAAAACACCCAGATTTACGACAGCAACACCTACATGACCGAGTACACTTACCTTGGAATCGTGGGTGACAAAAACGAAAAAGACCAATATTCCATAGAACAGCGTAACAAATTTACTGTAGGCGAACAAATCGAAGTTATGAAATCAGACGGAACCAATATAGAAGTAACCGTTCGCTCTATAACCGACGAAGAGGGAACTCAGATGGAGAGTGCGCCGCATCCAAAGCAGAAGCTGTGGATTGATTTGGGGACTCCTTTGGAACGATATGATATTTTGAGGAGGCATGAGGGAAAGTAGCGTGGTAAACGGACGCAGCCGGTACACCGCTCCCAGACAGACTGGGAGCGGTGTACCGGCTGCTGTGCGTTGGCAACGGCACATGGCAGCAACCAATTCTATACAGCACAGCCACCAGCATGAGGGCAGATTTATCTGCCCAATATGCGGACTGGTATCAAGGTGGAAGGCTCAGGTTGCGTCCGTTTACATTAACCTTATATCGGGACTGCTTAGAACTTCTTCCACCTCGGAACCGGTTACGCCCCACAGTATGTTACCCACCCCATTCACAACCGTCCCCCCACCTCGCCCCTCACTGCAATTTGCACATAAATCCTCCCGAATCCCAAAAAAAATTGTGAAACAATTCCAAAAAACAAAAACCAACAAATTTTTACTTGCTTTTTTTAAAAGAATAGGGTATCTTATAAAAGAACGGTGAATGCCGTTAGGATTTGAGCGAACAAGGGTGTTCCATTTTGGACACCCTTTTTTTGCATTTTTAGATATTTTGTTACATATAATGTAATAAAATGATAAAAACGTATTCTTAAACAGGAAAGGAAAGGGATATTATGAGCGAAAAATTTAATGTGGAAGAAATCTTCGCAGAAGACGTATTTACTTTAGGAAAGATGAAAGAATATTTACCAAAAAAAGTATTTGCGGAAGTTAAAAATGTAATGGAAAATGGTGGCGAATTATCACTGGCTACGGCAGATGTTGTTGCTAATGCAATGAAAGACTGGGCAGAAGAAAAAGGCGCCACACACTATACACACTGGTTCCAGCCTTTAACAGGTGTAACTGCAGAAAAACATGATGCGTTTGTTACACATCCTGATTCAGAAGGAAAAATGATTACAGAATTTTCCGGAAAAGAATTGATCAAGGGAGAACCAGATGCTTCTTCTTTCCCATCAGGTGGTTTGAGAGCTACATTTGAAGCAAGAGGATATACAGCATGGGATATTACTTCACCGGCATTTATTAAAGAAGATGCAACAGGAGCAATTCTTTGTATTCCTACAGCATTCTGTTCCTACACAGGCGAAGCTCTTGACAAGAAGACCCCATTACTTCGCTCAATGGAAGCTGTCAGCGAACAGGCGCTGCGTATTGTTCGTTTATTTGGAAACACAGAGGCTACAAAAGTAACTGCTTCTGTAGGACCAGAACAGGAATACTTCCTGGTAGACAGACAAAAGTATTTACAGAGAAAAGACTTGATTTATGCGGGACGTACATTATTTGGTGCACCTGCTCCTAAGGGACAGGAAATGGATGACCATTACTTTGGTGTAATCAGAGAACGTGTAGGTGCCTACATGAAAGATTTAAATAAAGAATTATGGAAACTGGGTGTTACAGCTAAGACACAGCATAATGAAGTTGCTCCTGGCCAGCATGAATTAGCACCAATTTATGAAACGGCTAATATTGCAGTAGACCACAATCAGTTAGTAATGGAAACAATGAAGAAAGTAGCTGTGCGTCATGGAATGGCTTGTCTTCTTCATGAAAAACCATTTGCAGGTGTAAACGGTTCTGGTAAACATGACAACTGGTCATTAACAACAGATAACGGAGTTAACTTACTAGATCCGGGTGAAACACCAAATGAAAATATCCAGTTCCTGTTAGTATTGGCTTGTATCATGAAAGCTGTTGACACACATGCAGATTTATTGCGTCAGTCAGCATCCGACGTAGGAAATGATCATAGATTGGGAGCTAACGAAGCGCCTCCAGCAATTATTTCCATGTTTTTAGGTGATCAGTTAGAAGATGTAGTAAAGCAGTTAATTGAAACAGGTGAAGCTAAGAACTGCAGAGAAGGAGGTAAACTGGAAACAGGTGTCTCCACACTTCCTGACTTAACAAAAGATGCCACAGACAGAAACAGAACATCACCATTTGCATTTACAGGTAACAAGTTTGAATTCCGTATGGTTGGTTCTGCTGATTCTATCGCAAGCCCTAATACCACATTGAATGCAATTGTTGCAGAAGCATTCTGCGAAGCAGCAGATGTTCTTGAAAAGGCAGATGACTTTGACATGGCTGTACATGATCTGATTAAAGAATATATGACAAAGCATCAGAGGATTATATTCAATGGAAACGGATATTCAGATGAATGGGTAGCAGAAGCTGAAAGACGTGGATTGCCAAATATTAAGTCAATGGTAGAAGCAGTTGAAACATTAACAACAGATAAAGCAGTTAAATTATTTGAAAAATTCCATATCTTTACAAAAGCTGAATTGGAGGCACGTGAAGAAGTTCTATATGAAACATATGCTAAGACGATTAACATTGAAGCATTAACAATGATTGATATGGCAAGCAAGCAGATCATTCCTGCTGTTGTAAAATATACAAAAACACTGGCTGATACAGTAAATGCTGTAAAAGAGGCAGGTGCAGACACATCAGTACAGGCAGCATTATTGGCTGACACAAGCAAATATCTGGCAGAAGCAAAAGCAGCATTAACTAAGTTAACAGAAGAAACAACAAAAGCTGCTGCAATTGAGTGCATTAAGACACAGGCGTTTGCTTACAAGGATAATGTAAAGACAGCTATGGACGAATTAAGAGCACCTGTAGATGCACTTGAAATGATCGTAGATAAAGAAGCATGGCCAATGCCATCTTATGGAGATTTAATTTTCGAAGTATAAGAAAAAGTATAGTGGGCGGATTCGTGAAAGCGGATCTGCCCTTTTTCTGCGTGGGAATTGTAACGATCAAAACTAATGGTTTCTGGGACGCTCATAAGCAGTGGATTTTACATTTGCGTTGCCTCTGCCCGCCAAGAAAGAAGCGGCACCGCCTATGTGCGTCCATTGAAACCAATAAGTATTAAGAAAACATTGTCCCCCATATCTTAAAAATTTTTAAAAATTTGCATAAACTACTTTAAAAAAGGAAAATAATTGTATATAATAAGTAACGAGTATGTTTACTTACTAATTAGAATAGAAAAATAGATGATTATAGATAGACAGCAGAAAGGGGACCATGAAAGATGGCAGCAGATATTGGAATAGATTTAGGAACCGCAAGCATTCTTGTATATATCAAAGGAAAAGGTGTTGTGTTAAAGGAACCTTCAGTAGTTGCCTTTGACAGAGATACCAATAAAATCAAGGCAATTGGCGAGGATGCAAGACAGATGCTTGGTAGAACACCGGGAAACATTGTGGCAGTAAGACCACTTCGTCAGGGTGTAATTTCAGATTATACAGTTACAGAAAAAATGTTAAAATACTTTATTCAGAAGGCAATGGGAAAAAAAACCTTCCGTAAGCCTAGAATCAGTGTCTGCGTGCCAAGTGGTGTAACTGAAGTTGAAAAAAAAGCTGTAGAGGATGCTACCTGGGAAGCAGGAGCAAGAGAAGTTTCTATTATAGAGGAACCAATTGCGGCAGCCATCGGAGCCGGAATTGATATTGCAAAACCATGCGGAAATATGATCGTAGATATCGGCGGTGGTACTGCAGATATTGCCGTTATCTCTTTGGGCGGTACCGTAGTAAGTACCTCCATCAAGATTGCGGGCGATAACTTTGATGAAGCAATTGTCAGATATATGCGTAAAAAGCACAATCTGTTGATTGGTGAACGAACTGCAGAGGATATTAAAATAAAAATCGGTTCTGCATTTAAACGTGCAGAAGTAGACACCATGGATGTAAGAGGAAGAAATCTTGTTACTGGTCTTCCGAAGACAGTAACCGTTACCTCAGAAGAAACAGAAGAAGCGCTTCGGGATACTACAGCACAGATTGTAGAAGCAGTTCACAGCGTATTGGAGAAAACACCGCCGGAACTGGCAGCGGATATTGCAGACAGGGGAATTGTATTAACCGGTGGCGGAAGTCTTTTGAGAGGTTTGGAAGAATTGATCGAGCACAAAACAGGTATTAATACAATGACAGCAGAAGAACCAATGACCTGTGTTGCAATCGGTACTGGTAAATTCGTAGAATTTATGAGTGGAAGACGTGACGAGTAGGGGATTTGCATAAAATAATGTTTGGGAGGACAACAAAATGGTAAAAGGATTGTATACGGCCTATACAGGTATGATACATCAGCAAAAACGTCTGGATGTGATCAGCAATAATCTTGCTAATTCAGCAACTGTGGGATTCAAGAGAGAGGGTGCGACGGCAAGAGCTTTTGATGATGAATTGGCAATTAAGATTAAGGACAGTTCAGAAGGATTCGTAAACAGGGGAATCGGAAATATGAGTATGGGGGTGAAATTTGGAGAAACCTATCGAGATTACACTCAAGGTTCCCTTAGAGTGACAGATAATACTTATGATCTGGCTCTTTCTGGAGATGGCTTTTTCCAGATCTCATTCACCAATAAGCAGGGAGAAACTTCCGTAAAGCTTACCAGAGACGGAAGCTTTACCGTTAATGTGGAAGGCTATTTAGTGACAAAGGACGGAGATTTTGTTTTGGGAACCGACGGTTCGCCAATCCAGATCGATCCAAATTCAGAAACCACAATTGATACGGCGGGAAGGATTATTCAGGACGATGCAGTGGTTGCCAACATAGCTGTAGTGGATGTGGAAGATTACAATTATTTGCAGAAGTACGGTGAAAATATGTATGACCTGGTAGCAGGCGGGCAGCTGACAGAATCTGCGGCGGCAGTAGAGCAGGGGTGCTTAGAACAGTCAAATGTTCAGGTAGTAAAAGAAATGGTTGAAATGATTAATGTAACCAGAGCATACGAAACTAACCAGAAGGCAATTCAGGCAGTAGATGAAACTTTGGATAAAGCAGTAAATCAGGTAGGTAAGGTATAATAGAAGAGGAGTGGAAAGGTATGATGCGTTCTTTATGGACTGCTGCATCAGGAATGATAGCACAGCAGACAAATGTTGATACAATATCCAACAATTTGGCAAATGTAAACACAACAGGTTATAAAGCACAGACAGCAGAGTTTAAGTCTTTGCTGTATCAAAATTTGCAGACAAGAACTACAACAGCAAATGGTGAAAATAAGCCTATTCCGGCTGAGGTGGGATTAGGTGTAAGAAATTCTTCCATTACAACAAAGTTTTCTCAGGGCTCCTTTATAGAGTCCAGCAGCGATACGGCGTTTGCCATTAATGGAGATGGATTTTTTGCAGTGCAGGGAACAGATGGAGAAACTTACTATACAAGAAATGGTAATTTTACATATGCAGTTGGAACACAGGGAATGATGCTGACTACCACGGATGGATTTCCTGTATTGGATACAACCGGTCAGCCCATCGTATTTGATACATCACAATATGACATGTCTAAAGTGCAGACTACCACGGACGGAAAATTCGGATATTTAGATGAAAACAACAATTATGTGGATTTAGGAATTCAGATTGGGTTGTTCCAGTTTAATAATCCCAGTGGTTTAGAGAAGATGGCAGGAAGCTTATATGCAGAAACAGCTGCCTCAGGACAAGCAATTAATGAATCTGTTACGGATACAGTGAAAAAATCAACTATAAAAAGCGGCTATCTGGAAGGGTCTAATGTACAGGTGGCAGATGAGATGGTAAATTTAATCGTAGCACAGAGAGCGTATGAAATGAACTCTAAGGCGATTCAGGCATCCGATGAAATGCTGAGTCAGGCAAACCAGTTGAGAAGATAGTAGGTGATAAAAATGGATATTTCATCAATACAGGCAATGGCAAATCAGTATACCGCAGACAGTAGTTCTGCTGCTAAATTAGAGAGCAGTTTAAATGCAGATTACAGTAATGCTACCAGTGAAGAACTGATGGATGTATGTAAGGAATTTGAAACATATTTTGTAGAGCAGATTTTAAAGGAAATGCGAAAGACCATTCCGGAAAGTGAAAGTTCCTCATCTTCCACTTCCTTTATGAAGGAATATTATGAGGATAGCCTCTATCAGGAATATGCAAAGGCCATTACGGAACAGGGTGATGGTGTAGGACTGGCAAAGACCTTGTACGAACAGATGAAACGTAATTATAATATTGAAGATTAGTTTGCATGTAAGGTGCAGAGTCAAAAAGCCGTTACCTGCAGGAGATTCCCTGCCGGGCGGCTTTTCTTATTATACCGATTATACCGATATCAAGGAAGGAGGGATGAGGATCATATGGAAATTTTAGAGGGTTATGTGGATCATATTGTATTTCGAAATGCAGAAAACGGGTATACAGTAATGAATGTGGTGGCTGATGAGGAAGAAATCACCTGCGTGGGTTCCTTGCAGTACATTGATGAAGGTGAAATACTGGCAATGGAAGGCGAATATAAAGAGCACTCTCTGTATGGACAGCAGTTTGTAATTGAACGGTACCAATTGAAGGAACCGGAAGATACTGTTGCCATTGAAAGGTATTTGGCATCGGGAGCTGTTAAAGGTGTAGGTGCGGCGCTGGCGGCACGCATTGTCAGAAGGTTTAAAGAGGATACCTTTCGGATTATAGAAGAAGAACCGGAACGCTTAAAAGAAGTAAAAGGTATCAGCGAACGTATGAGTCGAGAAATTGCGGCCCAAGTGGAAGAAAAAAAAGATATGCGTCAGGCAATGCTGTTTCTCCAGCAGTATGGTATTAATACCACACTGGCAGTACGGATTTATGAAAAATATGGAGCAGATATCTACCGTATTATTAAGGAAAATCCTTACCGTCTGGCCGACGATATTAATGGAATCGGCTTTAAGATTGCAGATGAAATTGCTTCCAAAGTGGGGATCAATACGGATTCTGACTTTCGTATCAAGAGCGGACTGCTCTATGTATTGGTGCAGGCTGGAAATGACGGACATACCTACCTTCCCAAAGAACAACTGCTGTCAAAGACAAAAGAACTTTTAGCACTGGACGAAGTGGATATGGAGAAGCATCTGATGGATATGGTGGTGGACAGAAAATTAATTATCAAGGAACAGGATGGTCAGGTGCACGTATTTGCTAATTTGAGCTATCATACAGAATTGAATGCCGCCAGAATGCTGACAGAGTTAAATATACTGTGCGGTCAGGAAGATTATCAGGTGGACAAGCGGATTGAGCGTATAGAACAGGAATTAGGAGAAGAACTGGAGGAAAAACAGCGCCTTGCAGTAAAGGAAGCCGTCCGAAATGGAGTTTTAGTGATTACAGGAGGTCCCGGTACCGGAAAAACCACTACAATTAATGCGATTTTAAAATATTTTGAAGAAGAAGATATGGTAGTGGAGTTAGCTGCACCTACCGGTAGGGCGGCAAAGCGAATGAGTGAGGCAACCGGATATGAGGCAAAAACGATCCATAGACTTTTGGAATTGTCAGGGATACCCGACGAAGGCGGAAGAACAGAATTTGAAAGAAATGAGCAGAATCCGTTAGAAGCAGATGTAATTATTGTGGATGAAATGTCCATGGTAGACATTTATCTTTTCCATTCGCTTTTAAAGGCAATTGTGGCAGGCACCAGACTGATCTTGGTAGGGGATGCCAATCAGCTGCCAAGTGTGGGTCCTGGGTGTGTGCTGAAGGATATTATTGAATCAGAAGTGTTTACTGTAGTGCGCCTGAAAAAAATCTTTCGGCAGGCGGCAAAAAGCAATATTGTTATCAATGCCCATAAAATCAATGAAGGTATGTCTTTGGATTTAGAAAATAAAAAGACGGATTTCTTTATTATGCGCCGATATCAGGCCCAGGGGATTCTGGACATGATAAAAAAGCTGATCGTAGATATTCTGCCGCCAAATATTAAAGTGGAACCTTACGATATACAAGTAATGACTCCAATGAGAAAAGGACAGCTGGGAGTAGAAGAACTAAATGTATATCTTCAGGGAATATTAAATCCCCCTGCCAAGTCCAAGGCAGAAAAAAAACTGGGAAATGCAGTATTCCGTGTGGGTGATAAGGTAATGCAGATTAAAAATGATTACCAGCTGGAATGGGAAATTCAGAACAAATACAAAATTCCAATAGAAAAAGGCACCGGAGTTTTCAACGGTGATATGGGAATTATCAGTGAAATTAATACATTTGCAGAAATGTTGACAGTTCACTTCGATGATAATCGGACAGTTCGGTATTCTTTTAAACAAATGGAGGAGTTGGAACATGCTTATGCCATAACGATTCACAAGTCTCAGGGAAGTGAGTATCCTGCTGTTATTATGCCCCTTTTAAATGGTCCCCGAATGTTAATGAACCGAAATTTGCTGTATACGGGTGTAACTAGGGCAAAGCGGTGTGTTACTATTGTGGGGGATGAGCGGACAGTGCAGGAAATGATTCACAATAAGAGCGAGAATAAGCGTTATACGGATCTGCGGGCGAGAATTTTGGAATTTAATACGGTGTTGGAATAAACAAGAGATGGTAAAGGAGGAAAAAGTACGAGGGAAGATATCAAAGATGATAAAAAGTGTATCAGGGAAATAGCAATAAAATGGCTGGATTATGTTTATCCTAGAACTTGTCCGGTGTGTACACAGATTCTGCCTCCGGGGGGCGCGCTTATCTGTGAAGAATGCAAGCTTAAGCTGGCTTATGTGAAAAATCCCCGGTGTAAAAAATGCGGAAAGCCGCTGGAAAGTCCGGGAAAAGAGTACTGCAGAGATTGTACTAAGAAAAAGCATTATTATAATGAAGGGCGTGTGGTTTGGATTTATACAAAAGAAATGCGGCAGTCAATTTACCGTTTTAAATATAATAACAAGCGGGAGTATGCAGACTTTTATGTGAAAGAACTGGTGCGCTTGTATGGCGGATGGATAACGGGGCTGGAGGTGGAAGCAATCATTCCGGTTCCCATGTATAATAGAAAATACAGAGTACGCGGTTTTAACCAGGCACAGGTACTGGCAGAAGGGATTGGGAGAGAAATGAACATCCCTGTTTTATCTGAAGTGGTGGGAAGAAATAAAAGTACGATTGCACAAAAAAACCTAAATAATAAAGAACGACAAGAAAATATAAAAAATGCTTTTAAAATCACTAATAATAAGGTAAAATTAAATAAAATCTTACTGGTGGATGATATATATACAACAGGCAGTACCATGGATGCCGTTTCTAGAGTTTTGCGGGAAAATGGCACAAAAGAAATATTTTTTGTTTGTCTGTGTACTAGCGGAGTGAATTAGGAGGGAAAAGGTATGGATGTAAGAAATTGCAGAATGTGTGGGAAATTATTTAATTATATGGGAAACGGAAGACAAATTTGTTCGGCGTGTGCCAATGCATTGGAAGAAAAATTCTTTGAAGTAAGAGAATATGTTAGAGAAAATAAAGACGCGGGAATCAAGGAAGTGGCAGAGGCAAATGATGTGCCGGTAAGCCAGATAAAACAGTGGATTCGTGAAGAAAGACTGGCATTTTCGGAAAATTCACAGATTGGCATTGAATGTGAAAAGTGCGGTGCCCTTATTAAAACAGGACGTTTCTGTAAAGCGTGTAAAGGGAAAATTGCCAATGGCTTATCCGAATCTATTGCAAAACCAAAAGTCATAGAGCCGCCAAAAAAGAATAATACAAATACTAAGGGACAGGCTCGTTTTATGGATAAACTATAATATTGCAGGAGTGTAGGAATGGTAACGATTAAGGAGGTAGCCGATTACGCGGGTGTTGCAATATCCACCGTTTCAAAAGTGCTGAATAATTACCCGAATATCAGTGAAGATACCAAAGAAAAGGTTCGGAAAGCTATAGATGAACTTCACTATGTACCAAATACCATAGCGGCAGCGCTGTCCTCGAAACGGTTTGCTAGAGTGGCACTGATTGTCAATTTGAATACACAGACTCAGGCCATAGATGAAATTACTATGCAGTATTTGTCTGGGGCACTAAATAAGGCGATGGAAAAAAACATTGAGGTAGTAACTATATTTTATTCTATGTTGGAAGGAATGACAGAAGATGAGATGATTCGCTATTTCCAGTCCCAGAGTATATTTGGCATTGTGATTTATGGAATGTCAAAGGATGATAAGGTGTTTCACAATCTGCTGAAGCGGGAGGTGTTTAAGAGTGTGGTGGTAGATGCCCCGTTTGTCAGCAATAATACTTCTTCTGTGTGGGTGGATAACAAGAAAGCGCAGTATGATGTAGCTAAGCGGGCAGTATTAGATGATAACTGCAAACGAATCCTTTATATTGCCGGAAAAAAGAATGGTTATGTAACAGACTACCGTTTAGAAGGGATTCAAGAGCTGGCGGAGGAAAAGGAACTGGACTTAAAAATATGTTATGGAGAATTCAGCGAGCTAGAGTCCAGAAACATTGCTATAAAGTACGGCAGGGAGGCTGATTTGATTGTATGTGCCTCTGATCTGATGGCGATAGGAGCAATGAACGCCTGTATAGACATTGATATATTTCGTCCTGTGTGCGGGTTTGATGGGATTACGCTGATGGGCTATGTGGGTAAGCAGATGCTTACAGTAAGGCAGGACTTTTATGCGGTGTCTCAGGCTGCCATCGAGGAAATTTGTCTGCTGCTGTCCGGAGAAAAAGGAAGAAGCCGCATAATGGATCATAAATTGGTAAAACTATATTATAAAGACATTATTTGTTAAATGGGCAAAAAATCCAAGGATTATCCTTGGATTTTTGTAAAAAATAGCAAAAACAGAAAATATTACAAAAATATTGAAATTTACACTTGCGGAAAACGTTTTCCTATGTTATCCTTTCAGTGTAAGAAAGAAGAAATTCAAAATATTACAAACAATAAATAGTAAGTTTTTTTAAAGTCAAAAGGAGGACTAAAATGAGTTTACAGGAACAGTTAAACACATTAACAAAGAACAACTATGGTAAAGACATTGCTGCATGTTCCAATGCAGAAGTTTACTACAGCTTACTTAACTTAACAAAAGAGCTGACAGCTAAGACACCTGCCATCGAAGGTGATAAGAAGATTTACTATATCTCAGCAGAATTCTTAATCGGTAAGTTATTATCAAATAACTTAATTAACTTAGGAATCTATGATGAAGTAAAAGAAGTATTAGCAGCCAACGGCAAGAAGTTAAGTGAAATCGAAGAAGTAGAACCGGAACCGTCTTTAGGTAATGGTGGTCTTGGAAGACTTGCTGCATGTTTCATTGATTCCATTGCAACACTTGGTTTACCGGGCGAAGGAATCGGTTTAAATTACCATTTTGGTCTTTTCAAACAGGTATTTGAAAAGAACTTACAGAAAGAAACCAAAAATGACTGGATTGAAGATCAGTCCTGGTTAAATAAAACAGATATCAGCTTTGACGTAGAGTTTGGTGACTGCAAAGTGAAATCCGTTCTCTATGATATTGATGTAATTGGTTATGAAAACGGTGTAAACAAGCTTCGTTTATTTGATGTAGCAACGGTTGACGAAAGTATTGTGAAAGACGGTATTTCTTTCGATAAGACAGACATCGCTAAGAATCTTACTTTATTCTTATATCCAGATGACAGTGATGAAGCAGGTAACTTACTTCGTATTTATCAGCAGTACTTCATGGTAAGCAACGGTGCTCAGTTGATCTTAAAAGACGCAAAAGCTAAGGGATACGACTTACACAAGTTATATGACCATGCAGTAATTCAGATCAACGATACACATCCAAGTATGGTAATTCCTGAATTGATTCGTCTGTTAAAGGCAGAAGGTATTAGTATGGATGAAGCGATTGAAATCGTTTCCAAGACATGTGCATATACAAATCACACAATCTTAGCAGAAGCTTTGGAAAAATGGCCGTTAAAATACTTAGAAAAGGTTGTTCCTCAGTTAGTTCCGATTATTAAGGAATTAGACAAGAGAGTTGCTGCTAAATATAAAGATGAAAAAGTTCAAATTATTGATAAAGATAAGAGAGTACACATGGCACATATGGACATTCACTATGGATTCAGTGTAAACGGTGTTGCTTATCTTCATACAGAAATTTTGAAGGATTCCGAATTAAAGCCATTTTATGATATTTATCCTGAAAAATTCAATAACAAGACAAATGGTATCACCTTCAGAAGATGGTTATTATCATGTAACCCTGAGTTGGCTGCTTACATTACAGAGTTGATCGGTGACGGCTTCAAGAAAGATGCTGAAAAGTTAGAAGATTTATTAAAATATATCGATGATCAGAAGGTTCTTGATAAGATCAAAGAGATCAAGAAAGGTAAGAAAGCGGAATTAGCTGCATACCTGAAAGAAACACAGAATGTTGAAATAAATCCAGACGCTATTTTTGATATTCAGATTAAGCGTTTACATGAGTATAAGCGTCAGCAGATGAATGCATTATACATTATCTATAAATACTTGGATATTAAGAAAGGCAACAAACCTGCTACTCCGCTTACATTTATTTTTGGCGCAAAGGCTGCACCGGCTTACGTTATTGCAAAGGATATCATTCACTTGATCCTTACATTATCTGAAGTCATTAACAATGATCCCGAAGTTTCACCATATATGAAGGTTGTTATGGTTGAAAACTATAATGTAAGCAAAGCGGAAAAATTAATCCCGGCTTGTGATATTTCCGAACAGATTTCTTTAGCTTCTAAAGAAGCATCAGGAACAGGCAACATGAAGTTTATGTTAAACGGTGCTGTTACATTAGGAACAGAAGACGGTGCTAATGTTGAAATTCATCAGTTGGTAGGAGATGACAATATCTACATCTTTGGTGAAGATTCTGATACAGTTATCAAACACTACGAAAAGGGTGATTATGTAGCGAAAGACTTCTATGAAAAAGATAAATTGATCAAAGAAATCGTAGACTTTATCGTAAGCAAAGAAGTTGTTGCTAAGGGTAACAAAGAAAACTTAGAACGTCTTCATAAAGAATTGATCAACAAAGACTGGTTTATGACCTTACTTGACATCAAAGATTATATTGCAACGAAAGATCGTATGTTCAAGGATTATGAAGATCAGAACAAGTGGAAGAAGATGATGCTGACAAATATTGCTAAAGCAGGATTCTTCTCATCAGACAGAACAATCGCTGAATACAACAGAGATATCTGGAAATTAAAATAATAAAAGAAATATAAAAAAGGGGCTGTCGCATTAACGATTGAAAAATCGTGAAGCGACAGCTTCCTTTTTACTGTTTTTACGGTTAATTTCAAGAAAAAGTTCTGATTTAGTCTACCATTCTGCAAAAAAAGCGTACTTTAATAAACCATTTTC
>CASEML010000036.1 GCA_949289145.1 uncultured Eubacteriales bacterium
AGACCAAGAAGCTTACCAGCAAAAAGATAGGAAGCAAGGCATTTAAGGGAATCAACTCTAAAGCAACCATAAAAGTGCCAAGCAGCAAGCTGAATACCTACAAAAAGATGTTAAAGAGCAAAGGAGTAAGCTCGAAAGCCACTTTTAAAAAAGTATAAAATGAGTTGTTTGTAAAAAACAGATACCAAAAGCAGGGAATTGTAGCCGCAGAATGGGGTACATACCCTGCTTTTGCCCGTACGGGGTAATTTTAACCCCCAAATTATGAGAAGTATAAAAATTGACAAAAAAATAGTGAAAAACAGAAGAAAACATGTTAAAATGTACTCAATGAGAAATTATATAGAATACTATAGGAGGAGCTATTTATGGCGAAAGGTAAAAAAAACAACACTACCGGCCGCAGGGTAGTAAAAGCAGGTAATAAAATTCTGGCGGCGATTATTGTTTTGGTTATAGTTATTACAGCTATCAACTCAATTCTTTCCTATAATATGATGAGCAATAACATTATTAAATTAACGGAAGATAATTTGGAAAGGGAAGTTGCTTCTTCAGAAAAAATTCTTGCAAATATTATTGCAGATAAGTATCAGGCTTTGGAATATATTTCTAATTTACCAGAAATACAATCTATGGACTGGGAAAAGCAGGAACCTGTTTTGAAGGAAAAAGCGGCCCCCTTTGGCTTTGAACATATTTTCATTATGACCAATGAGGGCATAGGCTATTATGCAGAAGATGGCTCTATCAAAGACCAGTCGGAAGAAGAGTTTTACCAGTTGATTAACGGAGATGTGAGAGTAGTAACAGAACCTTATGTGGAAAGTGAAAAAGAACGTTCCATTACAACGCTTACAATGCCGATTAAAGATGGGGACACAATTCTTGGCACAATTTGTGGTGTAATTGATTTGAATGAAATCAATACTTTCGTACAGGATATTGAAAATGGTGAATCAGGATACGGATTCCTAGTGAATTCTAATGGTGAATTTGTTGCAAACAAAGATATGAGCACAGTGTATAATAAAGTAACCATTACAGATGAAACATCGGAATATGCAGGATATGCAGGATTAACAGAAGAACTTGCAGCAGGAAATACAGGGGTAAAAACATTTAAAATCAATGGAGAAGAATATTTGACTTCATTCACACCGTTAGAGGGAACTAATTGGTTGTTGGCAATTACGGTAAAACAATCGCAAGTTCTTGCAGTATTGGATCGCTTGAAAGTTATACAGCTGTTTGTGGCAGTTATGGCAGTTGTTTTAGGTGCAGTTATTTCCATATTTATTAGAAAATGGATTTCTAGAGCAGTGGGTCAGGTAAATAGATTTGCAAAAGAAATGGCACAGTACAACCTTACTTATTCTGATAAACCGAGAAGTAATGATGAGTTTGGTGAAGCGGTACGGGAGTTGAATTCGACGGTAGAAACTTTGAATCATATTGTTGCAAATGTATATGCCAGCAGTGAAAATATTTATGAAGCCGATGAAAAAATCAATGGTATGCTAACCGATATTTTTGGTCAAATTAGTGAAACAGCAGAGGCTGTTACCAATATTACTTCCAGCATGCAAGAATCATCTGCAGCATTGACAGAGTTAAATGCAATGGCTCATGAGGTGAATGACCATACAAAAGTATCAGCACAAGAAGCTGGACATGCATTGTCACTGGCAAAAAATATCAGTAACAGTTCTGAAAGGATTCACTGCGATACTGTAAAAACAAAAGAAACAATAGAAAACAAGTACATTGCATGCAGTGAAAAATTAAAGGCAGCTTTAGAAAAAGTAAAAGTCATTGAAAATATTTCATCTATGTCAAATTTGATTTTATCTGTGGCAGATGAGACAAGTCTTCTTGCATTAAATGCCAACATTGAAGCAGCGCGAGCCGGCGAACATGGCAAGGGCTTTGCAGTAGTTGCAGGACAAGTAAAAGCACTTTCTGAACAGACGACGAATGCAGCAAATGAGATTCAGAGTAGTTTGCAGGATGTTTTAAACTCTGTACAGGAATTGTCTGGGGCTTCCAGTGAGCTGGTACATATGTTTGAGACGGACATTATGCAAATATTTGACAGAATGCTTGCGGTGGCAGAAGAGTATCAGAGTTCTGGTACTTCAATAAATGAAATTGCAGATAACTTCAACCATATTGCAGAAGTAAATGCAGCTGCAATGAATGATATTAGTACAGCATTGAATGAATTATCAGCAGCAGCAACTGCAGTATCGGACAATTCCTATAAGATTTCTGAGAACATGGTAGTTGTCAATACTAACAGCACACAGGTGGCTGAAATGTCCAGAGGAAATATTGCTACAGCGCAGGAATTAATTAATGCGGTAGATAAATTTAAAATAAAAAAGTAGGGAATCATATATAAAGGAAGCCGGAATAATTCACGGCTTTCTTTTTCATTGGAAATCTGTTACAATACTATTAAATTAAGAAAGGACGTGATTTCTGTGAAAAGAGTATTTTTGATTGTTCTAGACAGCTTTGGAATCGGACCAATGCCGGATGCAGAAGATTTTCAAGATAGTGGGAGGAATACAATAAATTCCGTTTCTAAAAGCAGAGAGTTTTATATGCCTAATATGGCAAGCTTAGGGCTGTTCAGTATCGATGGAGTGGAGTGTAAAGAGGCCGTGGAGAATATCAATGGAGCAGTGGCGAGAATGGCTGAAAGTTCTAAAGGCAAGGACACTACCATCGGACATTGGGAGATTGCAGGAGTGATTTCTAAAAAGCCGTTTCCCACTTACCCAAATGGATTTCCAAAGGAAATCATAGAAACGCTAGAACAGGCTACAGGGCGAAAAGTGCTGTGTAATAAGCCATATTCGGGAACGGAAGTGATTAAAGACTATGGAGAAGAACATATAAAGACAGGAGCTTTAATTTGTTATACTTCGGCAGACAGTGTATTTCAAATTGCAGCACATGAAGAGATTATACCTCCAGAAGAGTTGTATGAAATTTGTAGAATTGCGAGAAAAATATTACAGGGAGAACATAGTGTAGGCAGAGTAATTGCAAGACCATTCACAGGAGAGCCGGGAAATTTTGTGCGGACTTCTAACCGACATGATTTCTCTCTTGAGCCGCCAAAGGACACTATGCTTGATATTCTCAAAAATAATGGAAAAGAAGTACTGGCAGTAGGGAAAATCAATGATATTTTTGCAGGAAAAGGAATCACAGAGCATGTATATACAAAAAATAATGATGAGGGTGTAGAAAAGACCTTAGAATATATGGATCGAAAATTTGAAGGGCTTGTATTTACCAATCTGGTGGATTTTGATATGCTTTATGGGCACAGAAATGATGTACATGGATATGCTAAGGCACTTAGCAGGTTTGACAGTCAGCTAACTAAAATTATTGACAAAATGCGGGAAGAAGATATTTTAATAATTACTGCAGATCATGGCTGCGATCCGGGAACACCATCAACTGACCATTCCAGAGAGTATACACCACTGATCATATATGGCAGTTGTGTGCGGCCGGGCAATTACGGAACAAGATCGACCTTTGCCCAGATTGCAGAAACCATTCTTTCTTATTTTGGTTTAAGCCTCAATGAAGAAGAGATAGGAAAAATAGAATGTTTCTTAAGATAATGGACAGTCTATAATATAAATTGAAAGGAGACAAGCGGCTGTAACCGCTTAAAATGTAATGGCAATTAGTGATTTAAAAGAGTATGAAGTAGTAGAAGAAAAACAGATATCGGATTTGAATTCCAAGGGGTATCTGTTGAGACACAAAAAAAGCGGGGCAAAATTAATGCTTTTATCGAACGATGACGAAAACAAGGTGTTTTATATCGGATTCCGTACACCGCCAAAAGATGATACAGGTCTTCCCCATATTTTGGAGCATTCCGTATTATGCGGCTCCAAAAAATTTCCGGCGAAAGATCCATTTATAGAATTGGCAAAGGGTTCTTTAAATACCTTTTTAAATGCAATGACCTATCCTGATAAAACAGTTTACCCTGTAGCCAGCTGTAATGATAAAGATTTTCAGAATCTGATGCATGTATATATGGATGCGGTGTTTTATCCAAATATATATGAAAAAGAAGAAATTTTCCGTCAGGAAGGCTGGCACTACGATTTATCAAAAAAGGACGGGGAATTAAAATATAACGGAGTTGTATACAATGAAATGAAGGGAGCCTTTTCTTCGCCGGAGGGTGTACTTGACCGTGTGATCTTAAATACGCTGTATCCGGATACTTCCTATTCTTTTGAATCCGGTGGTGATCCGGCATCTATTCCGAATTTGAAGTATTCCGAATTTTTAGGTTTCCATAGCAAGTATTATCATCCTTCTAACAGCTATATTTACCTTTATGGTGATATGGACATGGAAGAAAAATTAGTATTCTTAGATAAGGAATATTTGAGTAAATTTGATGCCATGAATATTGACTCTCAGATTAAACTGCAGGCACCATTTAAGGAGCCGGTAGAAGTATATAAAAAATATTCTATTACCAATGAGGAAACGGAAGAAGATAATACCTATCTTTCCTATAATTATTCCATAGGAACAGCCTTGGACAGAAAATTGTATTTAGCATTTCAAATTTTAGAATATGCGCTGATTGCAGCTCCCGGAGCACCATTAAAGAAAGCATTGCTGGACGCTAAAATCGGTAAGGATATTATGGGGTCTTATGATAATGGCGTATATCAGCCTATGTTTTCTATTATTGCCAAAAACTCTAACATATCTAGCAAAGAAGCATTTTTAGAAGTGATTGAGGAGGTATTAAAGGAGCAGGTGCGAAAGGGAATTAATAAAGATTCCCTGCGGGCGGCGATAAATTATAATGAATTCCGATACAGAGAAGCTGATTTTGGAAATTACCCAAAGGGATTAATGTATGGACTTCAGGCATTAGACAGCTGGCTGTATGATGAAACTAAGCCGTTTATTCATATCGAGGAAAATGAAACTTTTGCGTTCTTAAAGGAAATGGTAGAAACAGATTATTATGAAAAACTGGTAGAACAGTATATGATAAACAATAGCCATGCGGCATTAGTAGTAATTGAGCCGGAAAAGGGACTTACAGCAAAAATGGAAAATCAGGTAAAAGAAAAATTAAAGGAATACAAAGCGTCTTTAAGTGAAGAAGAAGTAGAAAAATTGGTGGAAAAAACTAAAATGCTGGAGCAGTACCAGGAGGAACCGTCTTCTTTGGAAGATATTTTGAAAATTCCAATGCTTACCAGAGCAGATATGCGGAAACATGCATTGCCATTCCAAAATAAAGAACTTCATTTTGGGGAAACTTTAGTGCTGCATCAGGAGCTGTTTACCAATGGGATTGGTTACTTGAATCTTTTGTTTAATATCAATAAAGTGCCAGAAACATTACTTCCATATGTGGGAATGTTAAAGTATATTTTAGGATTGGTTGACACACAGCATTACACCTATGGCAATTTCTTTAATGAAATTAATATGTATTCCGGCGGTATTAGTGTATCATTTAATAGCTATGCTGATATAAAAGAATGTGGAAACTATAAAGCCTATATGGAAGTAAAAGCTAAGGTTCTGTACGATAAACTGCCTTTTGCTTTCAAAATGATAAAAGAGATGCTACTTACATCAAAATTTGAAGATGATAAGCGTTTGTACGAAATTATTGCCCAATTGAAATCCAGAATGCAGATGAGTCTTACTTCTAGCGGACACACCACTGCAGTTATGAGAGCTATGTCTTACTTCTCCAATACGGCGTATCTTTCTGAAGTGACCAGCGGAATTACTTTCTATAAATTGGTAGAACACATTGAAAAGAATTTCGACCAGTGTAAGGATGAATTGATAGAGAAGTTAAAGGAAACTGCTTCCTATATTTTCAAGGCAGGCAATTTACTGGTTTCTTATACTGCTGAGGCAGAAGGCATAGAAGGCCTGAAAGCAGAAGTGGAAAGTTTAAAATCAAGCCTTGGAAAGTCAGAAAACAATGAAGCAAAGTATCAATTTGCATTAGAACAGTTAAATGAAGGATACAAAACTTCTTCCAAAGTACAGTATGTATCTAGAGCAGGTAATTTCAGGCAGGCGGGTCTGGAGTATACAGGAGCACTCCGCATTTTGAAAACCATACTCAGTTATGATTATTTATGGAACAATGTGCGTGTGAAAGGCGGAGCATATGGGTGTATGAGTGGATTTGGCAGAACAGGTGACAGCTATTTTGCTTCCTATCGTGATCCTAATTTAAAGAATACCAATGAAATTTTTGAACATACCACAGAGTATGTGGAGAATTTTAAGGCAGATGAAAGAGATATGACAAAATATATTATCGGAACCATCAGTGATATGGATACACCTTTGAATCCATATGCAAAAGGAAACCGCTCACTGACTGCATATCTGACAAATTTAACTTTTGAAGATATACAGAGAGAACGAGATCAGGTGCTGAATGCAAAAGAGGAGGATATCAGAGCATTGAAAGCATATGTACAGGCAGTTTTAAGACAAGATAATCTGTGTGTTATAGGTGGTGAAGAAAAAATAGAAGAGCAAAAGCAGCTATTTAAGGAAGTGAAAAACTTGTTTGCGTAAACGTTTGATGAATACAGGTAATACAAGGGAAAAGAAAGGAACAGCATGGAAAATAGTAACAGTACAAAATCGGGATTTGTAACCTTGATAGGCAGGCCAAATGTGGGGAAGTCCACTTTAATGAATCAACTGATTGGACAGAAAATTGCCATTACATCTAACAAACCTCAGACTACAAGAAACCGGATTCAAACAGTGTACACCGATGAGCGTGGTCAGATTGTATTCTTAGATACACCAGGGATTCACAAGGCAAAAAATAAGCTGGGAGAATATATGGTTAAGGTGGCAGAGTCCACATTGAATGAAGTGGATGCAGTTCTTTGGTTAGTGGAACCAACTACTTTCATTGGAGCTGGAGAAAGACATATTGCAGAACAGTTAAAACATGTGAAAACCCCGGTAATTCTTATTATCAATAAAATAGATACTGTAAAAAAAGAAGAAATATTATTATTTATGGATGCATATCGCAAAATTCATGATTTTGCGGAAATTGTTCCGGTATCGGCCCTGAAGGGAATTAATTCTGATATGTTGTTGGAGGTTATTTATAAATATATGCCTTATGGACCAATGTTCTATGATGAAGACACCATTACCGATCAGCCGGAACGGCAGATTGTATCGGAATTAATACGAGAAAAAGCACTGAAATGTCTGGACGAAGAAATACCTCACGGTATTGCGGTTGCCATTGACCAGATGAAATACAGAAAGGACGGGAAACTGGTGGATATTGATGCAACCATTGTGTGTGAGCGTGATTCTCATAAGGGCATCATTATTGGAAAAGGCGGTGCTATGTTAAAGAAAATAGGATCTGCGGCGCGATATGAAATTGAACGTCTGTTAGATACTCAGGTGAACTTAAAGTTGTGGGTAAAAGTAAAAAAAGATTGGCGTGACAGCGACTTTCTAATTAAAAATTTTGGCTATGACAAAAAGGAAATATAGCCCGTAATTGGCAGATTTTGAATAGCATAGAAGAAAGTCTATGGCTTATACTAATCTTAAATCAAATCAAAGATTAGGGGGCTGACTTATGGAGAATGACTGGCAGAAGTTTACTATGACAGGAAGTGTACAAGATTATCTATCCTATTGCAATAAGCGTGAAATGCAGGAAACGAAAAATAATCAGACAGGTGAGAGTGACAATGGCACAAATAATGACAGTGCTTGGCATGGTAATAGCAGCACAGCCTATCGGTGAATATGACAGAAGAATTGTGTTGCTAACTAGAGAAAAAGGAAAAATAACGGCATTTGCCAAAGGTGCAAGAAGACAAAACAGTAGTCTTCTTGCAGCCAGCAACGCCTTTGCTTTTGGAACCTTTTATTTATATGAAGGAAGAAACAGCTATAGCGTAAGGCAGGCAGAGATTCAGAATTATTTCAGTGAATTTAGAACTGATTTAGAAGCAGCATGGTATGGGATGTATTTCCTTGAAATTGCGGATTATTTTACGAGGGAAAATAATGATGAAAGAGAAATGCTGAAATTATTGTATCAGACAATGCGGGCGTTAATTTCGCCTAATTTAGATAATCGGCTGGTGCGTTACATATTTGAGTGGAAAGTAATGGTAATTAACGGAGAATATCCAGATATTTTTCAATGCAGCCTGTGTGGAAAATCTGCAAAAAGTGCTTTTTTTGACAGTGAGCGCTTTGCAATCGTATGCGATGAATGTATCGCAAAAAAAGGAAAATATCAAAAACTTTCACAGTCGGCTTTATATACACTTCAGTATATTGCGGGCTCTTGCATTGAGCATTTATACACTTTTCAAGTAACCGAACCAGTATTTATGGAAATAAAAAATGTAATTGAATTGTGTAAAAGTAAAGTGATAGACAGGGAGTTTAAAACAGAAGATTTCTTAAAAAAAATCTAAATTATATTTTGTGGTTGAAAATATAAAGTATAATAGGTATAATGGTTACGGTAAGTAGGAGGGCATATTATGAAAAAAATTAGTCAAATAATACTTGTGCTTATAACAGCAGTAATGTTAGTTGGCTGCGCAGGAGGAAATGGAGTTGCAGAACAGGGTGATTCTGTGCAGATAATAAAGGATGGAAGCATTATTGGCACATTGGTGGATGTTCTGGATCAGAGTTATTACGATTCAGATGAATTAAAAACAATGATTGAAACTGAAATTTCAGAAACAAATACCACGCTGGGAACCGATGCAGTTATATTGGATGACTATGAGTGTGATGATGCGGGTAATGTGAAAGTTAAGGTGAAATATGCAGACAGTGATGCATACACTGCTTTTAATGGTGGAACATTTTATTGCGGTGATGCAGTGACAGCTAAAGATACTTATGGTTTAAACGGAAATTTTCTGGATGTACAAGACGGTAAAATCACCACCGATGATGCGGTAGTATCTGAGGATGCAAAGATTGTAGTACTTTCTGAAAATCTGAATGTTATTGTACCGGGGAAAATTGTTGCTATTACAGATAATGTAGAGATTATCGGAAAAAAAAGTGCATCTGTAAACATAAAGAGCGAAGAAGAATTGGCATATATTGTATATAAGTAGGAAATAGATGGAGGATAATAAAATGGAAAAGACAATGGATAAAATTGTTGCACTGGCAAAATCAAGAGGTTTTGTCTATCCGGGCTCGGAAATTTATGGTGGACTTGCCAATACATGGGATTATGGTAATCTTGGTGTGGAACTGAAAAATAATGTAAAAAAAGCATGGTGGAAAAAAATCATTCAGGAAAATCCATACAATGTAGGGTTGGACTGTGCGATTTTAATGAATCCGCAGACATGGGAGGCTTCCGGTCATTTGGGAGGCTTTTCAGATCCATTAATGGACTGTAAGGAATGTCATGAAAGATTTCGTGCAGATAAATTAATTGAAGAATTTAGTCAGGAACAAAACATTGAACTTCCAAACTCTGTAGATGCATGGAGCCAGGAGGAAATGAAGAATTTTATTGAGGAACATAATATATCATGTCCAAGCTGTGGAAAACATAATTTTACAGATATACGACAGTTTAACCTGATGTTTAAGACATTTCAGGGAGTTACCGAGGATGCAAAAAGTACAGTATATTTAAGACCGGAGACAGCACAGGGGATTTTTGTGAATTTTAAAAATGTTCAAAGAACCTCTAGGAAGAAAATACCGTTTGGTATCGGACAGATTGGAAAGGCTTTTCGTAATGAAATAACACCGAAAAATTTTATCTTTCGAATGAGAGAATTTGAGCAGATGGAATTGGAATTTTTCTGTGAACCAGGCACAGATTTAGAATGGTTTGATTATTGGAAGAATACTTGTGTTAACTGGCTGAAAAACCTTGGCATTAGAGAGGAAGAAATGCGCGTAAGAGATCATGAGCCAGAAGAACTAGTATTTTACAGTAAAGCAACTTCTGATATTGAGTTCTTGTTCCCATTTGGCTGGGGTGAGTTATGGGGCGTGGCAGACAGAACCGATTACGATTTAACGCAACATCAGACTGTATCTGGTGAGGATATGTCTTATTTTGATGATGAAAAAAAAGAAAAATATATTCCATATGTAATTGAGCCATCTTTAGGAGTAGACAGAATGGTATTGGCCTTTCTTTGCAGTGCGTATGATGAGGAAGAATTGGAAGGTGGAGATATACGTACAGTACTTCATTTCCATCCGGCAATTGCACCGGTAAAAATAGGTATTTTGCCGCTTTCTAAGAAGTTGGCAGAGGGGGCAGAAAAGATATATGCAGACCTTGCTAAGACCTATAACTGTGAATATGATGACAGAGGGAATATCGGTAAGCGGTACCGCAGGCAGGATGAAATTGGAACACCGTTCTGTGTAACTTATGACTTTGAATCTGAGGAAGATGCTTCTGTTACGGTTCGTGACCGTGATACTATGGAACAGGAAAGAGTTAAGATTGCAGATTTGAAAGAATACTTTGAAAAGAAATTTGAATATTAGTAAAATGGGGATGCAGTTCAGGCATATTGGTTAGAAGGACACTCATAAGTGTTGCCTCTGCCTTTCACCGGAGAAGTTGCAGCACTTATGAGCTATTAATAAAAAATATGCAACCGTAAGCAACGGAAAAGTTACAGCCAAAAAGGCAGGTATTGGAAAAACAGTAACGATTAGGGCAAAAGCTACCGATGGCTCAAAAGTAAAAGCATCTATAAAAATTAAAATTGTGAAATAAGATAGTAAATTTATTCTTGTTTCCTTGGGAATATTTTAGAAAACCTTCCATATATTTTTTATAAGGAAATATATGGAAGGTTTTTGCGTGAAAAATCTCAAAAAAATAATTATATGTACAATTCTGATTATTTCCATGACAAATCATTCCTTGCTCACCTATGCAGAAGAATCTATCCAGGCGCCGAAAGAAACGGAGCTGTTTGCAAAAAGTGCCGTATTGTTGGACGGAAATTCTGGAAGAATATTATACAGTAAAAATGAGGACATACCAATGCCAATGGCCAGTACAACTAAAATTATGACCTTGATTCTGGTACTGGAAAATGCCAAATTAGATGATATTATTACGGTTTCGGCAAAGGCAGCAAGCCAGCCTAAAGTGCATCTGGGTATGCATGCAGAACAACAGTTTAAATTAGAGGATTTATGCTATTCTCTGATGCTAGAATCCCATAATGATTCAGCAGTTGCCTTGGCGGAACATGTGGGAGGAAGCGTAGAAAAGTTTGCTGATATGATGAATCAAAAGGCCCGGGATATAGGATGTACAAATACATATTTTATTACACCAAATGGGCTGGATGCTAAGGTGTCAGCAGGCGGAAAGGAGAAAGTACATTCCACTACGGCAGCGGAATTAGCGCAGATTATGCGCTATTGTATTATGGTATCCCCCTGCAAAGAAAAATTTTTAGAAATTACCAGAACAGCATCCTATAGTTTTAGTGATATTTCCGGAAAAAGTTCATACAGCTGTAACAATCACAATGCCTTTTTACAGATGATGGAGGGAGCCCTGTCCGGGAAAACAGGTTTTACAGGAAATGCGGGTTATTGTTATGTGGGGGCATTACAAAGAGACGGAAAAACTTTTATCGTGGCACTACTTGCTTGTGGCTGGCCAAACAATAAGACGTACAAATGGAAAGATACCAGAAAGCTTATGGAGTATGGTATTGCAAATTATGAATATAGGGAGGTATTTGAGCAAAAAACAGATTTTGCAGTGATTCAGATTCCAGAGAGCTGCATGGTAGAGCAGGGGGAAGAAAAACTTTGGCAAGAAGGAGAAATTACGCCTTATATGAAAGAGGATTCTTTGTCCCTTTTGCTGAATCCGGAGGAACAGGTGAAGGTAATTTATAATATAAGGCAGGATTTAGAGGCTCCCATCAAAGAAAATGATATTATCGGTACAGCGGAATATTATTTAAATAATAAAAAAATAAAAGTATATAATATCTATTCCCAAAATGAAATTGCCGCAATAGATTTTGAATTATGTGTAGAACAGGTCATAAAGAAAATATTGCTGTAAAATTTGTGCAAAATTCATTAAAACAAGAAAAAAAACTTGATAAAATTGGTAAAAAGCATTACAATTAAACTTGGCAGAAATTATACTTTTGCAATAAAAAAAGAAAGTGGAGGGCTGACAGATGAGTAGTACAGTACAAGGCTCAGCAAGCAGCAGAATTCATGGGTTGCTTGATGAGAATAGTTTTGTTGAAATCGGTGCTAAAGTTACAGCGAGAGCAACCGATTTTAACATGAAAAGCAGTGAAACACCGGCAGACGGTGTAATAACGGGATATGGGGTGATTGACGGAAATCTTGTGTATGTATATAGCCAGAATGCTTCCGTATTGGGAGGTTCTGTAGGCGAAATGCATGCAAAGAAAATTGTTCGTCTTTATGAACTTGCAATGAAGGTTGGAGCACCTGTGATAGGACTTGTGGATTGTGCAGGTCTTCGTTTGCAGGAAGCAACAGATGCATTAAACGGATTTGGCGAAATCTATTTAAAACAGACAATGGCATCTGGTGTAATTCCTCAAATTACAGCGATTTTCGGTACTTGCGGCGGTGGCCTGGCCATAATGCCGGCAATGACAGACTTTACATTTATGGAGGAGAAGAATGCTAGATTGTTTGTGAATTCACCAAATGCACTGGCAGGAAACAATGTATCAAAATGTGATACTGCATCAGCAAAATTCCAAAGCGAAACATGCGGCAATGTGGATTTCGTAGCCGAAGAAGCCGAATTGTTGGCACAGATTAGAAAATTGGTGACAATGCTGCCGGCAAACAATGAAGATGATATGTCTTATGAAGTGTGTACCGATGATTTGAATAGAGCATGTTCTGAGTTGGCAAATTGTTCAGGAGATACTTCTATTCTGTTATCTAAGATTGCGGATGATAACAATTTCCTGGAAACGAAAGCAATGTATGCGAAAGAAATGGTAACAGGATTTGTAAAATTAAACGGTGTTACCGTTGGTTGTGTTGCCAACAGAAATGAAGTGTATGGAGAAGAAGGATTAGAACTTTCTTATTCAACTGTATTAACACCGGCAGGATGCGAAAAAGCGGCAGAATTTATTAATTTTTGTGATGCATTTTCTATTCCGCTATTATCTGTTACCAATGTAACAGGATTCAGCACAGAAATAGAAGCAGAAAAGTCTATGGCAAAAGCAGCGGCTAAGCTTACTTACGCCTTTGCCAATGCAACAGTACCAAAGGTAAATGTGATTGTGGGCAATGCATTTGGAAGTGCTTACACGGTAATGAATTCCAAAGCTCTTGGAGCAGACATTGTTTATGCATGGGACAATGCAAAAATCGGTATGATGGATTCGAAACTTGCTGCAAAGATTATGTATGAAGGCGAAGGCAATGATGTGATTCAGGCAAAGGCAGCAGAGTACGATGCACTTCAGAACAGCGTGGATTCAGCAGCGAAAAGAGGATATGTGGATACCGTTATCAATGCAGCAGATACAAGAAAGTATGTGATTGGCGCTTTCGAAATGCTGTTTACAAAGAGAGAGGATCGTCCAGGAAAGAAACATGGAACGGTTTAGTGAGGTGGCATATATGAAAAAATTATTGACGATTTTATGTATAGCAGCCTGTCTGTTGGGGGGGACTGTGCAGTCTTTTGCAGCAGATGATGTAAAAAATTCAGAGGCATATACTACATATGGCGAAAACTTTGATTCGTTAGTTCAACAGTTGATAGGGTATTCGGATGAAGAATTAGAGGAAATCAAAAATACAACAACCAGTGATGAGGATATTCAGTTGATTGATTCCTGGATGGCTGTAAAAGACGATTTAGGTGAATATGTGGGTGTACTTAGCTGTGAGGCAGAAGAAAGTGATTCAGATCTTACAGTTACCATGAAATTTGATTTTACTGAGTGTGATATTACCATGGTATATAACGCTGATACCAGCAGTGCAAATATCAGTTTTGAGAAGGTTCTTACGAAAATGGAGATTCTGAAAAAAGCGGGTATGAATACTGTAATCGGAATGGGAACTACCTTTATTGTATTGATTTTTATAAGTTTGGTAATCAGTGCTATGAGATTTATCCCAATGCTGTTTAACAAAAAGGTAGATACAGCAGATAATGGGGAAGAAAAAAAGGCAGAAATTCCGGCAGCAGAGGTTAAAGAAGATGTGACAGATGATTTGGAACTTGCAGCAGTTATTGCGGCAGCTATTGCAGCGGCAGAAGGAACTAGTCCGGATGGAGTTGTAATACGTTCTATTAAACGTGCAGACAATGCAAAATGGAAAAGAGCATAGAGTTAAGGAGGACATAAGGAATGAAAAATTATACAATTACAGTAAACGGAAACGTATATAACGTAACAGTAGAAGAGGGGACAACAGCTGGTGTGGTACAAACACCAGTAAAAGCAGCACCGAAGGCGGAACCGGCAGCAGCACCAAAGACAGTAGCACCGGCAGGAGGAGCAGGTTCCATTAAAGTGATCGCAGGTGCAGCAGGAAAAGTATTTAAGATCGAAGCAAATGTGGGAACAGCAGTGAAAAAAGGAGATCCTGTGGTTGTTATTGAAGCTATGAAGATGGAAATTCCTATCGTAGCTCCGGAAGATGGAACAGTGGCAAGCATTGATGTAGCTGTAGGAGATGCAATTGAAGCAGGTGCAACATTGGCAACATTAAATTAAGAATTCCTGTGGGAATTTATAAAAAATACAGGAGGTCTTACAATGGGATATATTGGTGAAACATTTAATAATCTCATACATCAGACTGCGTTCTTTAACTTAAGTGTTGGTAATTATGTTATGATTGCGGTTGCATGTGTGTTTTTATATTTGGCAATCAAGAAAGAATACGAACCATTATTGTTGGTTCCCATTTCTTTCGGTATGTTGTTAGTTAATATTTATCCGGACATTATGATGACGATAGAAGAGTCATCGAATGGTGTGGGAGGATTATTACATTATTTTTATTTATTAGATGAATGGTCAATTTTACCATCACTTATTTTCTTAGGTGTTGGTGCTATGACAGACTTTGGCCCCTTAATTGCTAATCCAAAGAGTTTCCTATTAGGGGCAGCGGCACAGTTTGGTATTTTTGCAGCCTACCTCGGAGCCATGCTGCTTGGATTTAGCGATAAAGCGGCAGCGGCAATTTCCATTATTGGAGGAGCAGATGGTCCTACTTCCATTTTCCTTGCAGGAAAACTGGGACAGTCAGCAATTATGGGACCTATTGCGGTAGCAGCATATTCCTATATGTCACTGGTGCCTATTATTCAGCCGCCAATTATGAGGTTGTTAACAACAGAAAAAGAAAGAAAAATCAAAATGGAGCAGTTAAGACCTGTATCCAAGCTTGAAAAAATTCTTTTCCCAATCATTGTTACTGTTATTGTATGTTCTATTCTTCCGACGACAGCACCGTTGGTAGGTATGCTGATGCTTGGTAACTTATTTAAGGAATCCGGTGTAGTAAGACAGTTAACAGAAACTGCATCCAATGCATTAATGTACATTGTGGTTATCTTACTTGGTACTTCCGTTGGCGCTACTACCAGTGCGGAAGCATTCTTGAATTGGGACACAATTAAGATCGTAGTATTAGGTCTGATCGCTTTTGCTTTTGGTACTGCAGGCGGCGTCGTTTTCGGAAAAATTATGTGCGTGGCAACGAAGGGAAAGGTAAACCCATTAATTGGTTCCGCTGGTGTATCTGCTGTTCCAATGGCTGCCAGAGTATCACAGAAGGTTGGTGCAGAATCGGATCCAACCAACTTCTTACTGATGCATGCCATGGGACCAAATGTTGCAGGTGTTATTGGTACTGCAGTAGTAGCCGGAACCTTTATGGCAATTTTCGGGGTAATGTAAAAACAGTTGGAAAAATGAATTTGGAGGTAAATTAGAATGGCAGAAATAGAAAAAAAACCTGTAAAGATTATGGAAACAGTTCTGCGTGATGCACATCAGTCTTTGATCGCTACAAGAATGACCACAGAGCAAATGTTACCGATCGTTGAGAAAATGGACAAAGTAGGTTATCATGCAGTTGAGTGTTGGGGCGGCGCTACGTTTGATGCGTCCTTAAGATTCTTAAAAGAGGATCCATGGGACAGACTGAGAAAGTTAAGAGACGGATTTAAAAATACAAAATTGCAGATGTTATTCCGAGGACAGAATATATTGGGATATCGTCATTATGCAGATGATGTGGTGGAATATTTTGTGCAGAAATCCATTGCAAATGGTATTGATATTATCCGTATCTTTGACTGCTTAAATGATATTCGTAACTTAGAAACAGCAGTCAAAGCTACAAACAAAGAAGGGGGACATTCCCAGATTGCCTTGTCTTATACATTAGGTGATGCTTATACATTAGATTACTGGATGGATATGGCAAAACGTGTAGAAGATATGGGAGCACAATCTCTTTGTATTAAAGATATGGCTGGTCTTTTAGTTCCATACAAGGCAACCGAACATGTGCAGGCATTAAAGGATGCCACCAGTC
>CASEML010000037.1 GCA_949289145.1 uncultured Eubacteriales bacterium
ACGAAGTGCATTGCAACTGAAATGACACAGTTTTCGCCCATTAATGAATGCTTATCATTGTTTGTGACTTTATCAACCATTGCACAAATGGCTAAAATAAAGGCTTTTTTGTGCAAAATAAATAAGAAAGTGTAGAGAGGCAAACCATGGATACTAGAAATTTAACATTAATGACAGATCTTTATCAGCTTACCATGATGCAGGGATATTTTAAGTCCCAAAACAATCAGACCGTTATCTTTGATGTATTTTACCGTTCCAATCCTTCCGGCAGCGCCTATTCCATTATGGCAGGACTAGAACAGGTGATTGAGTATATTAAGGCCCTTTCTTTTTCCAAGGAAGATATCCAGTATTTGAAAAATACCGGAATTTTTGAAGATGATTTTTTGGAATTTTTAAAAAAATTTAAATTTTCAGGAAATATTTATGCAATTCCCGAAGGAAGTGTTATTTTTCCCAGAGAGCCTTTAATAAAAGTAATTGCTCCCATTATGGAGGCACAGCTCATTGAAACTGCGGTTTTAAACATCATTAACCACCAGAGTCTTATTGCCACCAAAGCCTCTCGTGTAGTATATGCGGCAAAAGGCGATGGTATTATGGAATTTGGGCTGAGACGTGCCCAGGGCCCTGATGCAGGAATTTACGGTGCAAGAGCCGCCATTATCGGAGGCTGCATCGGAACTTCCAATGTTTTAACCGGAAAGCTGTTCAACGTACCTATCAAGGGAACCCATGCCCATAGCTGGATCATGAGTTTCCCAGATGAGTATACAGCCTTTAAAACCTACGCATCCTTGTACCCTAACGCCTGTATTTTGCTGGTGGACACTTATGACACCTTAAAATCAGGAGTACCAAACGCCATCCGAATTTTTCAGGAAATGAAAGATCAAGGCATTCCTCTTTCCTCTTATGGTATCCGTCTTGACAGCGGCGACCTTGCTTATTTATCTAAAAAAGCTAGAAAAATGTTGGATAATGCCGGATTTCCAGATGCTATTATTTCTGCCTCCAGTGATCTGGATGAATATTTAATTGACAGTTTAAAGACTCAGGGCGCTGCTATTACCTCCTGGGGCGTGGGAACAAACCTGATCACCAGCAAGGATAATCCTTCCTTTGGAGGGGTTTATAAAATTGCCGCAGTGGAATCAGAAGGAACATTTATTCCTAAAATCAAACTTTCTGAAAACTCAGAAAAAATTACAAATCCGGGAAATAAAACCATTTATCGTGTTTATGAAAAGGAAAGCGGAAAAATCAAAGCAGATTTGATTGCTTTAGAAGATGAAAAAATTTCTGAGGAAGAAGATCTGCTTTTGTTTGATCCGGTAGAAACCTGGAAAAAAACATTATTAAAGGCTGGAAGTTTTACGCTTAGAAAAATGCTGGTACCTGTTTTTCAGGAAGGAAGCTGTGTCTATTCCTCTCCTGAGGTAATGGACATCAGAGATTACTGTTTTCGGGAACTGGACACTTTATGGGAGGAAAGCCGCCGATTGATTAATCCCCATGAAATTTATGTGGATTTATCTGACCGGCTGTACAAGATGAAAACTGCACTTTTAGAATCTATCAAATAAAATCTTAAAAAGCAGCCCTATTTCATGATAGGACTGCTTTCTTTTTCTATTACTGTTCCATTTGTCTTCCCAAAAAGCCTGCCGCTGAAGCGGCCAGTTTCTTCTCGGTTTCTCCTGCTTTTTCATCTTTATCCTTACTTAATATAATAACTGCCCCAATAGAATCTCCCTCTGCAATAATAGGACAAATAACCTGACTCTGATACTCATCTGTGCCGTTTTCCACAATATCTATAAAAGCTTTTTCTCCCGCATGGGCTACCACCGTATCTCTGTTCTGTATCAGTCTTTCCAGTGCACTTCCAATAGGCTTGTTCATAAATTCTCTTTTAGCACCGCCTGCTACTGCGATTACCTGATCTCTGTCTGTAATACATACCACATTTCCTGTGGTCTGCGCCAGTGTTTCTGCATACTGCTTTGCAAAATCACCAAGTTCGCCAATGGGTGAATATTTTTTTAATATAATTTCGCCCTCTCGGTCAGTGAAAATTTCTAATGGGTCACCTTCCCTTATTCTGAGGGTTCTTCTAATTTCCTTTGGCACAACTACTCTGCCTAAATCGTCTATTCTTCTTACTATTCCTGTGGCTTTCATGTATATTTCCTCCATTTACAAGTCTTGTTTTGTATTTTACCGTGATAGTAGTATCTGTAAATGGTGGGATTTTATACCTTGAAAATACTATATGATTTTCTCAATTTCTTCAATGACAATCTTCAATGCCTGTATTCTAGCATATTTTTTATCATTTGATTCCAAAATATGCCATGGTGCATACTCAGTACTTGTTTTTTCTATCATTTCATCGGCCGCTGTTTCGTACATATCCCATTTTTCCCGGTTCCGCCAATCTTCTTCGGTTATCTTCCATCGCTTCTCTGGAGTGTTCTGCCGTTCTGTAAAACGCTGCAGCTGCACTTCCTTATCAATCTGAACCCAAAATTTTATAACAATGGCTCCCCAGTCTGTCAGTTCTTTTTCAAATTCATTTATTTCATTATAGGCACGCTTCCATTCATTTTCACTGCAGAAACCTTCCAAACGTTCCACCATAACACGCCCATACCAAGTTCTGTCAAAAATGGCAATGTGACCTGTTTTCGGTAATCTGTTCCAAAATCTCCAAAGATAATGTCTTGCCTTTTCATGAGGTTCGGGACTGGCAATAGGATGCACTTCAAACCCTCTTGGATCCAACGCGCCGGTAATTCGTTTGATGTTGCCGCCCTTTCCGGCCGCATCCCATCCCTCATAAGCAATGATGATGGGAATTTTTTTACGGTACACTTCATTATGAAGCTCTCCCAAACGTTTTTGAAGCTTATCCAGCTCTGCCTCATAACTATCCTCTTCAATCCGTTTATCTAACTTTATTTCAGAAAGCTTTGGCATCTTTTTTAGAGGAAATACATTCTGCAGAATCGGAACCGATATTCTGCTGTTTTGCAGTGCGGTTTCAATGCCTTCTACCAGACGTTCTAATACCTGTAGTTCCGCCCATTTTTTATTTTTTCCATCCACAATATACCATGGTGCCGTGGATGTATTCGTATCTTCTAAATACCGGTCAAACACATCCTCACATTTCTTATAATGCTTGTGCTCCCATAAATCAAAATCACTGACACGCCATCTAGTATTTTTATCTTCCAGCAAATGGGTAAGACGCCTTTTCTGTTCTTTTTCGCTGATACGAAGAAAAAATTTCATTACCAAATAACCATTATCTGTCAGTTGGCGCTCAAAACGTTTTACACTGTGAATTCGTTTTATATATTCTTCCTCATCCAAGTTGCCCTGAAGCTTATCCTTAGTGATTTCATTCATCCAACCTCCATCCAGCAACACAAACTTTCCCTCTTTTGGTATTTTCACAAAATAACGGTATAAAAATGGTTTTCTTTTTTCTTCCTCCGTTTTTTTATCCATAGTAAATACCTTGAAAAATCTAGGATCAATATTTTTGATAACCTTTCCGATCACACTGCCCTTTCCGGCACTTTTAAAGCCTTCCATTAAAACAAATACCGGAAGATTGTGCTCCTTAATCTGCATTTGCAGTGTAAAAAGTTTGGCTCTTGCTGCCTCTAAACGTTCCTTCAGGGGTTCATCCTGAGGACATTCTATTTTTGCCAAATCCTTAATCATACCGTTAACCTCCTTAAACATTGTTTATGTTATGGGAGCATATTCCCTGCTGCCAGGTAAATTTCATACCATTCTTTTCTTGTCAAGCAAATATCTGCTCCCTTTGCTATTTCCCTCAATCTGCTTTCTCTTACTGTTCCCGAAATCATCTGCATATCTGCGGGATGCCTTAAAATCCATGCAGTAACAATTGCTGTGTTTGATACCCCATAATTACAAGCAATTTCATCTATTTTCTGATTTAACTCTGGATACTTTTCACTCCCAAGATATACACCTTCAAATAAGCCGTATTGAAACGGTGACCATGCCTGAATGGTCATTTGATTCAGCCTGCAGTAATCTAATACACTGCCATCTCTGTCCACTGCTTTTGAAGTATTCATATTCACTTCCAAACCGCTGCTGACCATCCCTGCATTTGTGACGCTGAACTGCAGCTGATTAATAAGTAAGGGCTGATTCACGTACCTCTTTAGCAGCTCTATCTGCATAGGTTTCTGATTGGATACGCCAAAATTTCTTACTTTGCCGGAAAACTGCAGTTGGTCAAAAGCTTCCGCAACTTCTTCAGGCTCCATCAAGGCATCCGGTCTGTGCAATAACAGTATATCCAGATATTCTGTTTTCAGTCTCCTCAGGCTTTCTTCTACTGATTTGATAATATGCTCTTTTGAAAAATCATACATAACTCCCGGAACAATACTGCACTTCGACTGAAGAATCAGTCGTTCCCTGATTCCGGGCATCTCTGACAGTGCTTTTCCCATAATCGTTTCGCAGCTGCCGTTTCCGTATATGTCCGCATGATCAAAATAATTAATTCCCAATTCCACCGCAGTATCAATAAATCTTATTACATCGGAAACTTCTTCTCCTTCTATGCGCATACATCCGGCTGCCACTGCCGGTACCTGTATAGAAGTACCCCCTAATTTTATCTGTTTCATATACCAGCCTCCATTTTCTCATTAAATTATAAATCTAAAGATAAGGAATCAAAAAAATCCTCATATCCCAGATTTTTTTCCTTATATTTTATTAAAAATGCTTTCATTTCCGGATAATTGTTTTCTAAATCCTGCAAAATGTCCTGAAAATTCTCCTCTGTGACACAGCCACATTCCGTCATAATTTCATAATAGCTTTTTTCGTTTCCATGTTCTTCTAAAACCACCTGCCAAGTTTCTTCTGATTCACATCCCTTGGTGTGATTTCTTAAATATTCTGATAATTCCTTTCTGGTTTCCTCTAAAATTCCTATGGAATTCAGCAACCTTAAAAAGACAAGTCTTACCTTACTCTTTCGCTTCTGTGTTAAAAAATAAGCCAAGCTATTCTCATCACTTCCATAATCTTCTTCTCCACAAAGAACCACTACAGTGTAGCCTTCTTTATCATCACTTCTAAGAAACTGCAACAGCTTATTGTCCCACTGGCTAAGCCATTCTCTGCTTCCGGCCTCTTTTAAAGAAAATAAATGAGGAGATTCCAACATATCTACAGTAGCCGCCAGCAGTGCACCTACCTGCTGTTGACCTTGACTGGCACAAGAATATGAATTCATTGTAACAATACATTTTAATGCCTTACAGCCCTGAAAAACACCTTTTCCCAATACTATATCTGCCGACGGCAGTCCGACCCATTCTAATAAATTACAGTTTGCAAAAGCCCAGTCTTCCAATTCTTCTATGGATTCCGGCAGACTTACTTTTTTTAGTTCTTTGCAGCTTAAAAAGGCTTTCTTACCAATGGTTCTTACCATTTTTCCTGAAATTTTATGGGGAATCTTTAATTCTGAAACATTTCCCTGATAGGACACGATTCGCAGATTTTCTCCCAATTCTTCATAATACAATCTGCCCTGTTCTGATTCAAAACATTCCTTCTTCATATGCTACCTCTTTATAATTCCAGCGCAGCGATTTCCTGCTGCAGTTCATTCTGACGTTCCGTTAACATCAGCTCCTTTGCATGTTTCTGATAATCTTCACTGCCGAACATACTGATAAATTTTGCACTGTAAGTATTCACCGTCAGTTCTGTTATCAGGATCAGCATCTCATTTCCACCCGTAAATATTTCTTCGGCAAATGTAAAGAAGTTGTGAAGCCTATCCTTAATCTTCATAGTTTCTTCCTTCATGACAGACACTTGTCCATCAAACTTCCTCTTCACTGCCAAAAATGCCTGTGCTCCATCTGTAACCTCCTGTCCATAGATTTCTTTTTGCGCCTCTTCTAAAAACAAAATAATCTGGCGGCTTTTCTTTTTCTCGAAATTGGACAATGCCCCAGCCTTTTCTAAGGACTGCAGTGATTTTTTCTTGCCTTCCGCAAGCTTCTTTAACATTCCAGCCACATCCTCCACTAAAGGTTGTTCGGACTTGTTTACCATAAGCTTCAACGCTTTTAAGGAAGTGAGAAGCTCTGTCATATACTCAGACTTTTCTATATTTTCTTTTATCTCACTCTGCATCTTATCCAGCAACATACCAAGCAGTGATAGACGTTCGTCAAAGGAAGCAGTCTGTGCACGCTCTTTGGCTGTTTGAGACGGCTCTCTCTCCAGGATTTCTTCTATTTTGTAATCCTTCTTATATTTATTGTATAAATCATAATATGCACAGAATTCCTTTACGATTCTCTCATTTCGTAAGTACTGGCCCACTAAGGTTTCGTCCACCTTCAGATTTTCTTCTTCATATAAAGTAATAATTTCAGACACATCTTCCCAGCCTCTAGCAGTTACATAGCTTCTGCCATTCACAGTCATTTCCATGTGATAAAAGTCATCCTTTTTTAGTTCCAGATAATTGGTGACTGCATTGTGCAGCCCCTTCATAACAGCATATTCCTTCCATATTTTATAGTCTGCTTCAATTTCTAATACTTTTAATCTATCCATGGTAACCACGTCAAATTCTCGGACAGATTTATTATATTCCGGCGGATTTCCTGCAGTAACGATTACCCAGCCCTCAGGTACTTTGTGACGGCCAAAGACTTTATATTGAAGGAACTGCAGCATAGATGGTGCCAGTGTTTCCGATATACAGTTGATTTCATCTAAAAATAAAATTCCTTCTTTTATTCCGCTTTCTTCCATCACATCGTAAATAGAAGAAATAATTTCGCTCATAGTATATTCGGATACATCATATTCCATGCCCTCATACTCCTTATGTCTTATAAATGGCAGACCTAAGGCGGACTGCCTGGTATGATGTGTCATGGAATAGGAAACCAGCGCAATTCCCAGTTCCTGAGCAATCTGCTCCATGATGGCAGTCTTTCCAAGTCCCGGTGCGCCCAGCAGAAAAATGGGGCGTTGTCTTACCACAGGAATTCTATATTCACCAAACGGGTCCTTTTTTAAATATATCCTCACAGAATCCTTAATATAATTTTTTGCTTCTTTAATGTTCATAATATCCTCCTATAAGGCATTTTGTACTTCTTTTATTGTTCTGCTTCTAAATCCTCTTCCTCCAACACTACTTTAATAGCCCAGGGCGGCAGTGGCGGTCTGGTTTCATCATCATTTAAAAATGCAAATAGCGTATCATAATCCGGCATCCGTTCTGGATACACGCCAAAACCATCGGTAAAATAAATCAACCCTTTTAGATTGGTAAACTCTTTGTTTGCCTTTAATTCTTCCATATAAGTAAATGCCGGGCGAAAATCCGTTGCGCCAAAGCCTTTTAATTTTCCATACTTCATAAAGTTTTCAAAATCTTCATCACAGGTAATTTTCGTATCGCTCTGTACTGCACTGTCACACTGAATAATATGAATATTGGTCTTGCGAAAGAAATTTTCTGCACTTTTTAATATGGAGTATGTTTTATTAAGAAATGCCTTCACAATCTCTCCGCGACAGGAAGCAGAAGTGTCTATTACAATGGCAAATTCACGTACTTTTGTCACATCCTTATATTCCAATGGCTCTATCAAAGGCATATTTCCATAAGTGGACAAACCGTAAGTATAATAAATGTAATCAAATTCATCATCATTTAACTGGATATCTTCTCCCATAACCATAAACCGCTTCAAAATACTGCTGTAATCATATCTGTCTCTAGTAGCCTCTGCTAGATTTTTCTCCAAACTTTCTGAAGTATTTTTATCTTTAGAGAAAGATTTTAAGTCTGCTTTGATCCGTTCACTGATTTTCTTCCACTGTTCATTGGAAATTGCCATTTCCTCTTCTGTAGCGGTCTGCCAGTATATATGCTGGTCCTTTTTGAAATAATATCGATAATCCTCTATGCTTGCAGAAGTGGGCGGATTGTTTTTCAAATATTTATAAATACGTTCTGCTGTCAAACTGCCCACATCTTCTTTCAATACCCGCAGCTTATTTTCTGCTGTTTCATCCTTTTTTATTTTGGTACCGGAAACTGCCATCTCCATAATAATATTTTCCACTGCAATGTCTGCGGCAATATCCCAATACTGTGTCTGCATTTTTGCATAATTATATCCATGATAGAAGATGCAGTGAAGTACCATATGAAGATATATTCTTGTAATATAGGAAGGTTCTTCTTTGTATCTGCGCAGCACAAACTTAGGATCGTAATATATTTTGGCTCCGTCACATGCCATGCCCTTTAAGCCGTTACTTACTTCCCAATGCAGTGCAGAA
>CASEML010000038.1 GCA_949289145.1 uncultured Eubacteriales bacterium
GGACTGACAGAGATTTCATTTACTCCCATAAATTCTTTCAGCCCGGCTTCCAATTCCTCATCCACCTTCACAGCATCACCGATATAGCCCCCCATTGCCCAAATCATATACTTTTCTCCTGTATTTTCATCTACCTTCACAGAGGTGCCTGCCGGAAAAAAAGAACTAGTAACACCCGTTTTTTTATTATACACATTCCAGCACTCTCCCGTAGATGTTTGAGTGGAGGATATAGCATATGTTTCGCTTTCTATCGTTTCTCTTTCATCTATGTTCCGATCTTGAGAAGCAAGATTTAGCGTATCTACATCCATACTCTTACTTATCAGTCCGCTTTTGTTTCCTGACATAACCTTATAAGCCTCTAAAAAATCCTGTCCATCCCCTGTTCTTTGCTTCTCCACCTTTTCTATAATTTCATCAGAAGCCTTCTGTTCCAAATAAAGACCGGAAGATATGGAAGATTTCCCCCGAATATTTTCATAACTTACTGTGTTGATTCTCATTGTACAACTGCTTATATAACTCATATTCTTCCTCCTAAATGCAAATCCGTCCCAATACCGATATTTATGCCTTATTTTCTTGCGCTACAATAAGTAATATGGAAACTCTTACACTCTTTCCTAATTCAACTCACAAGTTACTTTTGCATAATCAGACTCACCTACAGCAACTCCGCCGATTTTTATCATATATCCGCCAGCCGGAATACTGGATAAGTTTACCTGATAAGATTCCATCGCATAATTTCCATAACTTACATTGATAGAACTACCGCCGCTTAAAGGAATAAAATAAATCGTTCCCTGTACCAAGTTTTTCCCGTTGTTGGAAGGCATTGTCAATGTTAATGTTGTAGAAGATGAAATACTCTTGAGACCCAGCGTATAAGTTTCCCAGACACTTCCAAACTCATAAGTCACCTGATTAGTTGTGGTACTTTTTTCCTCTATGCCACCAGCCTGTACACTTGTTACATTTCCCCCAAGCATTGTCAAAACCAAAACTAATGTTATAATTGCTTTTATCTTTCCCATATTTTCTCCTATTCTGATGTAAGAGTTTCCCTTCTGTTTTATTTTACCACTTTCTTCTTTTTTATAGATTTTTCTTCCAAAAATAGGATATAAAATTGGTAAATTTAACCCTTAAATGAAAAAATCAGGCTGGCATGCTCGCACGCCAGCTTTCTCTTCTACTGTTCTTGCTCTTTGAGAAATTCTTTCATATCTTTTTGTTCTTCTTCTGAAAGCAGCTTCGCCACATCTAAAATAATGACAATATCCTTCCCCAGTTTGGCAATCTCTTTCATATAAGCAGTTTTTGCGCTTTTGACGATTGGAGGCACTTCACTGATGGAAGAAGACGGTATGTCAGAGATTTCTTCTACCCCTTCTACTTCTATTGCAATCAGTATTTCTCCAACCTTCGTAATAATCAGCTGAGAATCTTCAGGGGAAATATCTGCAGTTCCAAACTTCTTTGCAAGATTATAGACCGGAACAATTACTCCCCGCAAATTAATGATTCCTTTGATATTTTCTGGTGAATTGGGTACAGCCACAATTTCCTGTTCTTTCTCAATTCCATTAACTAGGCTAATATCCACTCCATACTTTTCCCCATTTAATTTAAATATTACCGGTTTTAAATCAGCCATAATAAAACCCTCCTAATTACTCATTATTATTTGTATTGAGCCACGCTAGGTACCCGTTAATAAACGGATCTATCTTTCCATCCATTACAGCATCTACGTTGCTTATCTCAATATTCGTTCGATGATCCTTCACCATAGTATATGGTTGCATTACATAGGAACGAATTTGATTTCCCCATCCGATTTCTTTTACTTCTCCACGTATTCCAGAAGCTTTTTCTGCCTGTTCTTGCTGCTTTAACAAATACAGCTTTGCCTTCAGCATCTGCATAGCTTTGTCTTTATTGCTATGCTGAGAACGTTCATTCTGGCACTGCACAACAATCCCTGTAGGCAGATGGGTGATACGAATCGCCGACGATGTTTTATTGATATGCTGTCCGCCTGCCCCGCTAGAGCGGTAAGTATCAATGCGCAAATCATCATCATTAATTTCTATATCAATATCTTCTTCAATATCAGGCATCACATCAAGAGAAGCAAAGGAAGTCTGCCGCTTTCCTGCAGCATTAAACGGTGATATCCGTACCAGACGGTGCACTCCCTTTTCCGCCTTCAGGAAACCATAGGCGTTTTCTCCGTTTACCTGAAAGGTAACCGATTTGATTCCGGCCTCTTCTCCTTCCAAATAATCCAGTTCTTCTGTAGAATAACCCTTGCTCTCTGCCCACCTTAAATACATACGATATAACATGCTGACCCAGTCGCAGGCTTCCGTACCGCCCGCGCCGGAATGAAGTGTCAAAATAGCATTGTCTTTATCGTATTCTCCGGAAAGCAATGTTTTTGTCTTAATTGCCTCATATTCACTTTCCAATTCCTGCAGCTGTGCCTCTATCTCTGGAAGTACAGAAGCATCATTTTCTTCGTACCCCATTTCCAAAAGGATCTCAATTTCCTCAAATAAATCGGTAAGCTTCTGATATGTTTCCACATCATCTTTTAAGCTTTTTAATTCTTTCATAAGATTCTGGGAACGCTCCGCATTATCCCAAAAGTTCGGGGCTTCCATATCTTTTTCCAGTTCTTCGATTCTTTGACTCTTTGCTGCTAAGTCAAAGTGAATCCCTCAGTTCTGTCAATGGTACTTTATATTCATTCAGACGTGTTTTGAACCCATCTAATTCTACCATATTTTCACCTCTTTCTATTTCTGTTCAATAATAGGAAGCGGTTGAAACTCGCTTCCTATTATATATATCGGTTTTACGCCTTTCTTCCGCAGCACTGTTTATATTTTTTGCCGCTTCCGCAAGGACATGGATCGTTTGGATATACTTTTCCTTCTGTCCTTTTCACAGGTCCTTTGACCGCTTCATCCTTGTTAGTTCCTGTAACCTTTGCCACCTGTTCACGTTCTACTTTCTGTTCAATGCGCACATGCATCAAAAGTTTTACCGTATCTTCACTGATGGCTTTTGTCATTTCATCAAACATATCATATCCGCTTAAGCGATATTCAATCTTTGGATCTCTCTGTCCAAATGCCTGCAGGCCGATTCCCTGTTTCAACTGTTCCATATCATCAATATGATCCATCCACTTTCTGTCGATAACTTTTAACAGTACTACACGTTCCAGTTCACGAATGGCAGCTGCATCCGGGAATTCTGCTTCTTTTTCTTCGTATAACTTCACTGCTTCTTCTTTTAACATCTGTTTCAGTGAATTTTTCTTTAAGTCTTTTACTTTTTCTAAAGTTAATTCTTCTATAGGGATAATCGGTCTTAATAACTGATTTAATTCTTTTAAATCCCAGTCTTCCGGCAAAGAGTCTTCTCCAATCGCCATATCCACTTTGCCTTCCACCTGCTCTACGATCATCTTGTAAATCACATCACGCATACTTTCTCCATCCAGTACACGTCTTCTTTCTTCATAAATAACTTCTCTCTGTTCATTCATTACCTGATCGTATTCTAACAGATTCTTTCTGATACCAAAGTTGTTGGTTTCAATCTTAGACTGGGCTTTTTCAATGGCATTGGTCAGCATTTTATGTTCAATCTGCTCATTTTCCGGTACACCTAACGCATTAAACATGCTCATGAGTTTTTCAGAACCAAACAATCTCATCAGATCGTCTTCCAGCGAAATGAAAAATCTAGACTCGCCGGGATCTCCCTGACGTCCTGCACGACCTCTTAACTGATTATCAATACGTCTGGATTCGTGACGCTCCGTGCCGATAATCTTAAGACCGCCTGCTTCTCTTGCTTTTTCATCTAACTTAATATCCGTACCACGCCCCGCCATGTTAGTAGCAATGGTAACTGCACCATGTACCCCGGCTTCTGCTACAATTTCAGCTTCCAGTTCATGGAATTTAGCATTCAATACTTTGTGCTGGATTCCTTCTTTGTTTAACATTTTACTGATCAACTCAGAAGTTTCGATGGTAATGGTACCAACCAAAACAGGCTGTCCCTTTTTGTTTGCCGCCACAATTTCATCCACAACTGCTTTGAATTTTTCTTTTTTTGTTTTATATACTGCGTCCTGTAAATCGATACGCTGTACCGGTTTGTTGGTAGGAATTTCAATTACGTCCATTCCGTAAATTTCACGAAATTCCTTTTCTTCTGTTAGAGCAGTACCAGTCATACCGGCTTTTTTCTTATATTTATTAAAGAAGTTCTGGAAGGTAATCGTTGCCAGAGTTTTGCTCTCACGTTTTACCTTTACTTTTTCCTTTGCTTCAATTGCCTGGTGTAAACCGTCAGAATATCTTCTTCCCGGCATGATACGTCCGGTAAATTCATCTACGATCAGCACCTGATCATCTTTTACCACATAATCCTGATCCTTAAACATCAGATAGTGGGCACGCAATGCAAGAATAATATTGTGCTGGATTTCTAAGTTTTCCGGATCTGCAAGGTTTTCAATCTGGAAGAATTTTTCTACCTTCTTTACACCTTCTTCGGTCAGGTTTACAATCTTATCCTTTTCATTTACGATAAAGTCACCGCTTTCTTCGATAACTTCACCCATAATAGCGCCCATCTTGCTGAATTCGCCGCTTTCTTCACCACGTTTTAACTGGCGTGCAAGAATGTCACAGGTTTCATATAATTTCGTTGACTTACTGCTCTGTCCTGAAATAATAAGTGGTGTTCTAGCTTCATCAATAAGAACAGAGTCAACCTCATCGATGATGGCGTAATGTAAATCTCTTAATACCAGCTGTTCCTTATAAACAACCATGTTATCACGCAGATAATCAAATCCCAGTTCATTGTTGGTTACATATGTAATATCACATGCATATGCCTCTCTACGCTCATCACTGTTCATGTTGTTTAAAACAACGCCCACCTTGAGACCTAAAAATTCATGCACCTGCGCCATCCACTCTGCATCACGCTTTGCAAGGTAATCGTTGACCGTAACGATATGCACACCCTTTCCTTCCAGTGCATTTAAGTAAGCCGGAAGAGTGGACACCAAAGTCTTACCTTCACCTGTACGCATTTCGGAAATTCTTCCCTGGTGAAGTATGATACCACCAATCAACTGCACGCGATAATGCTCCATATTAAGCACGCGGCGTCCTGCCTCTCTTACCACTGCAAATGCTTCCGGAAGCAGATCATCTAATGTTTCCCCTTTTTCCAAACGCTCTTTAAATTCTTTCGTTTTCCCCTGAAGCTCACCGTCGGAAAGTTCCATCATTGCCGGGCGAAGTCCTTCTATCTTGTCTACAATCGGGGTAATACGCTTCAATTCACGTTCACTATGTGTTCCAAAAACTTTTTCAATAAAACTCATACTATACTCCTAATAATAATTCTTTATGTTACCGCTATTTTTCATTTTACCACCGAACTCCCTTTTTCACAATAAAATTTTCATAAAATATAATAATTAGTTAACAAATACCTTATCTGCGCCAAGCACAATCTGCTGAGAATTCATTTGAAGATTGGAGTTTCCCACTTCCATGGAAATCAAATCTTTTGCTTTCATTTCGATCTTCTTTCCTGCTTTTAATGTGATATTTGCATCGGAAGTAATTTCAATATCTTTTTCTGAGGTAATCTCTATTCCTTTTTCGGTAGTTAAATTGATAAATATTTTTTCTTCATCGCAGATAATATAGATTCCATTATCTGTCAAAAGAATTTCTTTTCCTCCCGGAGCTTTCCAAGATTTATCTCTGGTGTTGGACTGTGGATTCAAGTTTACAGAGCTTGCCACAAATGCATCCCTTTCATTATTGGATGGCATAAACACTCTGACCTGATCTCCCACTTCCGGCATACAATAAAATCCACTGCCGTCACTAGAGGAATAGGAGGTAGAATAAGGGAACCATTGTGTGCCTCCATCGTCATAGCTGCCATCTATTTCATGAAAGAATACCTGCACTTTATCTCCTTTGACTGCCTGTACCGTCCCCATAAACATTTTGCCGCCTGTGCTACTGTTATTTACCTCTGCCCTCTCGAAACCTGATTCTTTTAATAAATTGTAAGAGCACTTTAAGATTCCTTTCTGCATATTGCAGCTTACAGAAGATACCACCCAACTGCCTCCGTTTACCTTTATTCTTTCTCCTATATAACAGTACTTTTCGCTTTGAATGCTTTCTGCCCCAAAGCTTGTACTATCTGCCGGCTGGCTGCTATTTGGGGCAGACTTATTATATTCCTCCATGTCAAGTCCTTGTTTTGACTCTACTATGTCAAGAAGTGTTACCGTACCCATAGAAGGTACGCCGACGGTAATTTTAGGTTTCTGGGCGTAAACCGTTGTGAATACAGAGGTGGACAGCTCTGATGCCATTCTCATAAGAAACTGCCAGTCAGTTTCTTGATTCTGTAATTTCATATTTCCAATGGGGCGATCCGTAACAGCAATGTCTATTACTGCCCTTCCTGTGCAAACCTTATTTAGAATGTCTTCATAGGTGCTTCCCGTATTTTGAAATGTCCTGCTGATTTTCTTGATATCAAGATTATGGCTGGCTGATACTAATTTTATTTTCAGACAGGTATACTGACTCATATGATTTAAGCCTGCCGATATCACTCCTCCACAAAATAATACGGAATGCTGTCCTTCTGCCGATGTGGTAATAGTGATGATGGTATTTTCATTGGCGCAGTTCACAAATCTTGCGGCCTCCGACGGATCTACTTCAAGATTGAGTTCTGCGTAGCCGTGGTCGTTGACTTTGTGGGTAATTTCTAGTGACATTAACTTTATGTAGTTTACTCCTTGGATTTTTAGATTTAAATAATTGATGTTTTGCATGATTTTAGTTCCTCCTCTCAAAGTTAAATGTTTTTTCTCTACAAGCTTTCCCTATTTAACAGGCATGATCAGACATCCCCCGCCTTATAATGTCATAATTATACTAGCAAATCAGATATCCAACTGGTTGATCATAAGTTTCTAAATCATTATCAAGCCACTCGAGTTGGCCTTTTCTAACCTTGTGAAACCTTAAAGTCACTCTGTTTGCGTCACACGATATAATAAAACCATAAGTATTACAAACGAATGGAACCTGTTCTGTCTTCCGTTCTTTCTGCCAGCCGCCCTGAAGGAAGGTTTTTAATCCGGTTAAATTCCTGTCCTCATCATAAGCATAGCAGGTATCTGTTAAGATTTCTGTTCCCTTTCCAGTCTTTTGTCTTTTCACCGTTCCATCCAAATTATATTCATAAGAAGCTCTCAAAACTCCCTTATCATATATTTCCAGAAGTTCATCGGAAATTCCATACCTGTACTCTGTAACATTCCCTGTTACATCCCTCTGACTGATCTTATTTCCATTTAAATCATATCCATAGGAGAGCAGTTCCCTTCCGCTGGCAGATTTGCTTTTCAGCCTGCCGTCAGGATAATATTGAAAACTCTCACAGATACGTTCCGAGGTTCCCGTTTTTTGCCCTGTACGCATGGTCAGGCTTCCATACATATTATAATTCA
>CASEML010000039.1 GCA_949289145.1 uncultured Eubacteriales bacterium
ACATCTTTTAGTCCTTGTATCTCAACACCTGTCTCACTTTCCGTGTAATAGGTAGTTCCAAATCTCTTCGACTTCGTTGTTGTAGCACTGCTTACCGCATCATACATTCCTGCATCACGATAACCCATTTCCGCTACCTTATCAGCAGCTTCTAAATCCATCTTATCCGAACTTTCTACTTGGTTTAACTCTCCATAATAGAAATCTGCATAAGGAAGATTTACGGTACCATAAATATAAGTATCGGTCTGACTACCGCTTCCAGCTTCTTCAGCTTCTTGAATTGCTTCCAATGCGGCAGCTTTAATCGCTTTGGATGTACAAGTAGCTCCTGAAACAGTATCCCAGTTATTGATTACTTCCTCCGTTGCAGCTTGCCCTTCTAGCATTGTTTTAAATCCTTTTGACTTATTAAATGCTTTATTAAAGTACGAACTGCTTTCTGATTCAATATAATCATTGTTTGGTGTTACATTAATTGTACTAAATTTTCCATCTGTTACTTCCAAACTTACTGTGACATCATACTCATTCCAGTCATTTTCGTCTTCAGGATTGTTTACAACATGTGCTGTTTTCGCATACGTTCCATCTTTTGCTACCTGAGCCCCCTGAACCGCAAAAACTGTCATTGGGCAAAGATTCGCTACCATAGAAGTCGTCATAACAGCTGCCATAACTTTTGTCTGCAAATCCTTCTTTTTACTCATATTCTCCTCCTTTAATGATAAAATTTATTAATAAATTAGTTTAAACTAACTATTAATCAAAAAAAATTATTGCCTGACTATTCCTATTTCACCTCCCTTCTTCTGCCATCTCTTCTTGCTAAATTCCTAGCCATAAAAATAATCCCAACAATACCACTGCACGGAACAATGTAAATAAAATCTCATTTCCCCTCAATTCTTGGATTCCGCAATGTATGTTTCCTTTTGGGCAAGTATCAATACATTTCTGACATTGAAAGCATTCTCCATTCACTTCTGTAGAGTCTACATCTGGAATTTCAATTCCTGACGGGCATTTCTTTGTACATCCACTACAGCCACGTATACAATTTTCCCGTTCTCTATACAATGCAAAAAATGGCAAAATTGGCAGAATTGAAAATACTGCTCCCATCGGACAAAAGAAACGACAGAAAAAACGTTCTTGAATGGCCATTCCCACTACTAAAAGAATCAATAATACAATTCCTACAATATAATTATTTAATTTAAAATTTCCTGCATGAATCATAGAAAAAACATCCCATGGGCTATATCCTTGTGTTTTAGAATAAACTCCTGTAAAGCACATAACTACAATTACAGCAAGAACTACATACTTTAAAGAAGAGAGTCTAGCAGCCCAGGTATCACTAATTTTTACAGGTTTCTTTTTTAGTTTTTTGCAAATTTTAATATATAGAGCATGAACAGCATCTCCAAAACTTCCGAAGGCACACGCAAACCCACAGAAGAATCTTCCAAATAAAATCGTATAAAGACATAATACAATTAACACGGATACAAAAGAAGTGATCCCTACCTTTTCTCCTGCACCGATTTGAGTAAAAATATATTTCACTCCTGAAAATGCAGCTGTATACGCAGATGGAAGAAACAGAAAATATAACAATTGAATGAATGCTCTTAACCAAGTATGTATCTTCTTTTTATCTTTCGCTGAAAGCTTATGTATATTTATTTTTTTCATCTCTATTTCTCCGCCTTCTCTAGTGCCTGTGTAACTGCATTTCTAATTCCTGTAGAACTAAACGTTGCTCCACTTATCGTATCGACATCCGTTGATTGATTATCAATAATCTCAGGAATAATATCCTTTGCCATTGTAAGGTATGCTCCATCTTCACTTTCTGCCGATACGATTTCAATGTTCGTAATCATTCCATCTTCTATTTCTACTTCAACTGAAATCAATCCGCCAAATCCCTCTGCTTCACCGGAATAAGTCCCGTCTGCATAAGAATCGTTTTCGGATGTTCCTTCTGAATTCTCTGAAATTGCACTCTGTTGTGCAAGTTTTAATCCTTCTACTTCAGCTTTTAATTTTGCAATCTGGTCATCTCTTTCTCTATTTTCAAGTACCATATTATATCCAAGTAGAAGACCTATAATTGCTATCATATTTATAACTTTAATTCCAAATGTCTTCATTCTTTACTTTCCTCTGTACTTGTCACTCTTCTCGCACTTTCTAACGCTTGATTGCAGGCTTCTATCATAGACTTAGAAGAACAAGTAGCTCTCGATACTGCATCAATACCATCCAATGTACCATTCTCTAATATTTGATTTACAATTCCTGGAAGTTTTGATGTACCATTTGCGGCTCTATTGATATAACTATTATTGCTCTCTTCTCCATCCCCAACAATGTTTGTCACAGCAACAATTTTATCATTTTTTACAGTAATTTTTAGCGACAAATGATAAGCTTCAAAATCTTCATCTTCATCTGGAGTACACACAACTGTTGCTGTATAGTCTCCATCTACATATACTGTTGTATTGTTTTCATCATCTGGGCTACTTTCATTCTCTTCTTTATCACTGCTGCTCTCGCTACTTTCATCACCTGAACTGCTTTCACTATTTCCTTCGTCTGAGCTACTTTCCTCTTCACTTGGGGTTTGACCGTTTGTAGCTTTATCTGCTTCTTTTAACGCATTCTCAATTGCTTCTAGGATTCCTTTTGAACTATAGGTTGCCCCTGATACGGTATCTACTTCTACGCTTTGTTTTTTTATCACGCTGTCTACTACTGCTTTTGCACGATTAAAAAATGCCGCATCATCTTCAGAAGACACAATTGAAATATTGGTTATTGTTCTATTTTGAATTGTAACACTAACTGTGATATCTCCTAAGTAACCCTCTCCTGTTCCAGAATATACGCCGTCTTTATAAGGAATCGTACCTGTAATACTCGGCTGTGTGCTATCTTCTGGCTGGCTTGGTTGCTGTGGATTACTTGGCTGCTGCCCATTCGTTCCATCGTTTGAAATCGCAGCTTGACTTAATGCATTACGCACCGCTTCAATAATACCAACAGAACTATAAGTTGCCCCTGACACTGTATCCACATTTGTACTTTGTGTAGCAATAATCTGCGAAATAATCGAAGAAGCTCTTTGTATAAAACTGCTTCCATCGCTCGTTTCTGTAATCTCTATTGAAGCAATTTTTCCTGCATTTACACCAACTTTCACAGTTAAAGCCCCACCAAATCCTGTTCCTGTTCCATAATAAATTCCATCCTTATATGCAGATGGATCTTGTACTTGACCAATTGTAGTAGAACCTGCTCCTCCACTTGTTCCTCCTGAAGATGTTCCATTTCCAGAAGTTCCTCCTGGAGTTGTGGCAGTATTTGAAGAACTTCCTCCAGCTTGACTCAATGCATTACGCACCGCTTCAATAATACCAACAGAACTATAAGTTGCCCCTGATACCGTATCCACATTTGTACTTTGTGTAGCAATAATCTTTGAAATAATTGAAGAGGCTTTTTGTACAAAACTACTGCCATCACTTGTTTCCGTAATCTCTATCGAAGCGATTTTTCCTCCACTGACAGTTACTTTTACTGTTAGCGGTCCACCAAATCCTGTTCCCGTTCCATAATATACACCATCTTTATATTCTGATGCATCTTCTACTTGGCCAATCGTAGTAGAACCAGCCCCTGTATTTTCAGCTACAGGATTTGTTTCACTAACCTCTCCTGTCAAAGCATTTTTTACTGCATCAATAATTCCATTTGAACTATAAGTTGCTCCTGATACAACATCCACATCCAAACTTTGCGCATCAATAATCCGATCAATTACTGCCTTAGCACGATTAAAAAACGCTTCATCATCTGCTTCTACACTTAAAACATCAATTGCAACAATTTTCTTATCTTTAATTTCTACTGATACAGTTATTGTTCCAGCATACCCCATTCCAGTACCTTCATAAACTCCATCTGCTAAGTCAAAGGAGCCTTCTTGTGTACTCTCTTGCGCCTCTGTTTCTTCTAATTCTTTATCTGTTTCCTTTGCATCTTTTTTCTCTACAGTTTCAGGTATTTCAACTGTATAAACAGGTGCCGTATATCCCTTTAATGACACTCCAATACAAGAAACAACTAAAACTGCTGAAAGAGTTGGTGCAAATGCTGAAAACTTTTTCAAACTTTTCATTTTTTTCATTCACCCTTTTCTATAATCTGAAACTCTAATTCTGAACGAAACTGACTTGCAATTCCCTCTGTTACGTATAACGTTTTTTCTTCTGTTAATAAAATCATATCAAACTCGTCGCTGTGTGCATTCCAGTATTCTACTGCTTTATCTTTTCCCATTACAAAAAGTGACGTTGACAAACCATCTGCTAATGTTCCATCTGCACTTATAATTGTAACAGAGATCAGTCCATTCTCCGCTGGATGTCCTGTGGATGGATCAATAATATGATGATAGGTATTTCCATCTTCTTCAAAATATCTTTCGTACCCTCCTGAAGTAATTACCGCTCGATCTTGTGTAGAAAGAACTCCGAGATAACTTCCATCTTCTTCGGGACTTTGTATTGCTACACGCCATTGACTTCCATCCTCTTTTGTGCCAAAAACTTGAACATTCCCTCCGAGATTGACAATTCCACTTTCAATTCCACATTCTCGGTAAATATCCATAATCCTTGCTGAAGTATAACCCTTTGCGATTCCTCCAAGATCAATTTTCATTCCTTCTTTTTCAAAAGATATCGTTGAAGTTTCTTTATTAAATTTAATCTGAGAGCTATCTGTTAATGATAAAAGTGATTGCAATGTTTCTTCAGAAGGAATCGTATAATTTCCACTTGTGAATCCCCATGCTTCCATAATTGGATAAATCGTAATATCGAATGCCCCATCTGTATCTTCATAAAGTTCCATGGAGCGTTCTACTAAATAGGAGGTATCAGAAGATAACGTACCTCCTCCATTTTGATTAATCTGAGCTATTTCACTTAACTCATCTCCAGTAGATAAGAGTGCATCTAAACGTTCAATTTCATTTGCAGCTTTATCTACCGCTTCTTGTGCAGCACTTCCATAAGCAGTAACCGTCATATAAGTATCCATAGCAAATATTTGCCGACTCACCTCATCCTGATTCTCAGACGATGTACTAGACTTTTCTGTTTGCCGCATTGCATCTGTATTCGTTTGCTTTGTAGAACCAGAACTGCATCCACTTATAAATAATCCAAACATAATACAAAATACCATCAAAAAAAATTTTTTCATAATATTTCAATCCCTCAGTTAGTTATATCTATCATTAGTTAGTTTATTCTAACCTATATTATTTTAACATTTCATTTCATTTATGTCAATTATAAAATTTACAAAAAATGGAACACTAAATAATACTAAATTTCGGGAGTTTGACAGTCACCCCCTGCTAAAACGTCTTACAGGCCTCATAAAGCCTATATTTTTTTGTCAAATTTTAAATTTTATATTACACGTTCCACTAAAATACGGTATAATAGAGAGAGGTGATTTTTATGAGATTAGGTTGGACTACAGGGAAATATTCAACGACTTACCGAGCGGTAAAAACCGTTCGCATAAATGGGGAAAACAAAACATTGATCGTAAAAACGTTCGGTTCGGAAAAATATATCTGTGAAACCTACGGTGTGACCGATGCAAAGGCATGGGCAAAGGAGCAGGTGCGCCTGATGAATGAAGCGGAACAGCAAGATACTGCCGTGTTTCAGATCGAACTGTCTGCGGCCAAGGATCTCTCCATGGATATGCAGCGCTGCTTTAACGGTGGATATCTTTTCCTGCAGCAGATTTATTATGAACTTGGACTGGACAGGATCTGTGTCATGATCCGTACCCGACATGGCTTTGATTATAACCTCAATGCTATCCTGTCACGGCTTCTTTATACCCGGATCCTGTTTCCTTCTTCCAAACACAGCTCTTATAAGGATTCCTTCCGTTTTATTGAACAGCCAGATTTTGAACTCCATCAGATCTACCGTGCGCTTTCTGTTCTTGCAGAAGAATCCGACTATATCCAGAGCCGTCTTTTCAAAAACAGTCTGAAGGTTGCCAGGCGCCGGACCGAAGTGATTTACTACGATTGCACCAACTTCTATTTTGAGGTGGAAGAGGCGGAAGATGACAAACAATACGGCTTAAGCAAGGAAAACCGCCCGCTCCCCATCGTTGGGATGGGGCTGTTCATGGACAGAGACGGGATCCCGCTGGCATTTTGCATCCATCCTGGGAACGAAAATGAGCAGAAAACCCTGATTCCTCTGGAAGAAAAGCTTATGGAAATCTTTGACCTGTCCAAATTTGTTATCTGTACCGATGCAGGGGTTTCTTCTGGCACCAACCGGTATTTTAACCATTACGATGGGGAGGACGGCACCCGCGCCTTTATTACCACACAGTCGGTCAAAAAAATGAAACAGCACCTGGAAACGTGGATGCTGGAGCCGGATGGCTGGCTCCTGTCCGGCGGCGATATCACGAAAACCTATAACATCTCAGAGCTGGATGAGGAAAATCATCTGGAAAAGAAGCTGGATAACCAGTATACCTGCAACCAGATCATCAGCACCCTTCAGGAAATGAACTTTTTAAAGTATGAAGGAAAAGGATATCAACCAACTTACACACGTACAGAATTGACGGATGCATTGCATAACGCATTTGGGTTCTGCACATCCAAGGAAATCGTCCCAATCAAAAAGATGAAAAAAATTTGTGCAGATACGAAAAGGTCGCTAGTGTAACATGCATGAGCTAAGAATCTAAAAAGCCCTGCAGCCCAGTAAAATCAAGGACTGTAGAGCTTTTTTCTTTTTTTAGTGTCAAAAATCGAATTTTAACATTTCATTTATGTCAATTATAAAATTTACAAAAAATGGAACACTAAATAATACTAAATTTTATGTTTTATTCATTTTTATTTACAAAGCTGTAAATGTAAAATGATATTTACAATCTAGTTTATAAATACAAAGCAACTTATTTTTATATAACAAAAAGCCATAATATCTTACAAACAATAAAATACTATGACTTTTTAACATAAGAAAAATCTTTTTGTAAAATCTGACTGACTCTTGACCAGGCAAGTTTCATTTTAATGAAAAATTATTTTCTTTTGTATCATAATTACTGTTGTTCCACTTTTTGGATTAAGTTCTTAATTTCCTTAATCTCATCAGCTGTCATCTCAACATTACTGCAAAAAGCTTCCATGAACTTTACAGGGGAATTCTCATACCAAAATTCTAATGATTCTTCCAGTTGCATATCACGCATATCCACTTTACTTACCAATGGATGATAGCGGAATCCATGACCTTTTCGATAAGTTTCTACAAATCCTTTTTCTTTTAAACGTGTACCAAAAGTACAGATTGTAGTACGTTCGTAATCACGTCCATACTTTTCTTTTAATGCATCTTTTATTTCTAAT
>CASEML010000040.1 GCA_949289145.1 uncultured Eubacteriales bacterium
AAAGTAGGTGATTATATTGTAGACTGCAGTACCGGAAATGAAGGTACCGTAAAACAGATTCAGATTTTCTATACCAAATTATTGACCATCGACAATAAAGAAGCATTGATCCCTAACGGCACTCTGATGAATTCCAGTATTATTAATGCCACTGGTCAGACAGAACGTCGTGTAGATATTTTGGTTGGCATAGCATATGATGCTGACTTAAAAACGGCAAAAGATTGTATAGCGGAACTTGTAGCTAAGGAAGAGAAAGTGTTAAAAGGAAAAAAAGTGGATATTTTTGTGAACAGTTTAAATGATAGTGCTGTGGAACTGGGACTTCATGTTTGGGTTGCCACAGAGGATTACTGGGGTGTTAAATGGAGATTAACAGAAAACATTAAGTTAGCCTTTGATGAAAAGGGGATTGAAATACCGTTCAATCAGTTATCTGTACATATTACAGAAAATAAATAGTTTCATCCAAGATATGGCTGCACAAAATAACAAAACCCTCATAAGATAGAGTAGAGAACTTATTATCTTATGGGGGTTTTTATGGGTGTAATTTTATCATTGGAACACATAAGTTTCGCCTACCATAGTGAAGAAGGGGAAATACCGGCTCTTGACAATATATCTTTTTCAGTCTCTAAAGGAGAATTTGTGGCAATCATCGGTCCCTCCGGCTGTGGCAAATCTACCTTATTATCTTTAATCTCAGGTTTGTATCCTGTAGAACACGGCAATATTATTTTCCATGGAAATCATGAAAAGCAGACCAGTACGAATATTGGTTATATGCTGCAGAAAGACCATTTGTTCGAGTGGCGTACTATATACCGAAATGTAATCTTAGGACCAGAAATTAATAAAAATCTGACCAGAGAAAAAGAAGAAGAGATTAAGGATATGCTTAAAACCTATGGACTATTGGAATTTAAAGATAAAAAACCGTCTGAGTTGTCCGGCGGTATGCGGCAGCGTGCAGCTCTGATTCGTACACTTGCCATGGAACCAGATTTACTGCTATTAGACGAACCTTTCTCTGCGTTAGATTATCAGACCAGAATTTCCGTAGCAGACGATATTGGAACTATTATAAAAAAGGAGGGAAAAACAGCAATTTTGGTAACCCATGATTTGTCAGAAGCTATTTCTTTGGCAGACCGGGTAATCGTATTAAGCAAACGTCCCGCTACAGTAAAAAAGATTATCCCAATTCAGTTAAGTGTGGAAAACAGGACTCCTTTTTCTTCCAGAACAGCACCGGAATTTAAGGAATACTTTAATCTTCTGTGGAAGGAGTTAAGTACTTATGAGCATGTCTAAAGTATCTGCGGAGCAGGTGAATTTTTTAAAAAGTGTGAAGAGAAAGAAGCGACTGATCATAGGAATGCAGTTTGCAATCCTAGTGGTGTTTTTGGGTCTGTGGGAATTGGCGGCAGATTTAGGATGGATTGACGGTTTTATTTTCAGCAGCCCTTCCCGGATTGTGAAAACCTGTATCCAATTAAGCGCTTCCGGACAACTGGCAAAGCACGCGGGAGTTACTTTGTACGAAACGGTTCTCAGTTTTCTGATCACCACAGGAGGCAGTATCCTTATTGCCATGCTTCTCTGGGTAAGTCCTACGGTATCGAAGATTTTAGAACCTTATCTTGTAATGCTTAATTCGTTGCCGAAATCTGCACTGGCACCGTTATTGATCGTATGGCTTGGCACAGGTGCAAAAACTATTGTGGTAGCGGGAATATCAGTGGCCGTATTTGGCGGAATCATTAACCTTTATACCACCTTTCGTGGTACGGACAAAGAAAAGGAAAAGTTAATTTATACTTTAGGAGGAAAAAAATATCAGGTATTGTTTAAAGTAGTGCTTCCGGCAAGCATACCGGCAATTATCAGCAATATGAAGGTCAATGTAGGGCTTTCGTTGGTGGGAGTAATTATTGGAGAATTTTTGGCGGCAAGAGCAGGACTTGGGTATCTGATTATTTATGGCAGTCAGGTGTATAAGTTAGACTGGGTGATGACCAGCATTATCTTACTTTGTGTGATAGCAGTGGTGTTTTACCGATTTATTGGCTTGTTGGAACGGAGATATCAATAACAGTTTCAACTTTACGTTGCCCTCAGGAAAGAATTTGTCCTACTTATGAGCGCCCGGCTCTTTCAATAAATCTGAACAGTTACAAATTACCAGATATGGATTCTCCTGCGACTTGTTTTCGCAAATGCCATATGATATAATGCTATAGTATATATTTTAAGGTTAAATCAGGCAGCTGCTGGCTGCCTTTTGAAATGTGCAACGAAAGGTAAGGAACCTATGTTAGAAAACAAAGAAATCTTGGAGAGCATTGATGTCAATGGTGAGCCTCCAACAGACGAAACAGCCAAACAATACTACTATATGGTAAAGGCAGCAAATTATGTGGAAGAAGAGAGCAAAGAAGCTGGCAGAAAGCTGACTTATTTTGTGCAGAATTTTGGCTGCCAGATGAATGCCAGAGATGCTGAAAAACTGTCCGGTGTTTTGAAGAAAATCGGGTATGAAGAAGCGTTTGATGAAAATGCAGATTTTGTAATATATAATACTTGTACGGTGCGTGAAAATGCCAACCTGAAGGTATATGGAAGATTAGGATATTTAAACGGTGTAAAGAAGAAAAACTCTCATATGAAAATCGGTCTGTGCGGTTGTATGATGCAGGAACCGGAAGTAGTAGAGAAGATTAAGAAAAGCTATCGCCATGTGGACTTAATTTTCGGAACCCATAATGTATTTAAACTGGCAGAGCTGTTGGTGACTATGTACGAATCAAAACGTACCGTCATTGATATCTGGAAGGATACTGACAAAATCGTGGAAGATCTTCCTATGGAGAGAAAATACAAATTTAAATCCGGAACTAACATTATGTTTGGATGCAACAATTTCTGCAGTTATTGTATTGTTCCTTATGTTCGCGGAAGAGAACGTAGCCGTAACCCAAAGGATATCATTCGTGAAATTGAAAAGCTGGTTGGAGATGGCGTGGTGGAAGTCATGCTGTTAGGTCAGAATGTAAATTCTTATGGAAAAACCTTAGATGAACCAATGTCCTTTGCAGAGCTTTTGCAGGAAGTGGAAAAAATTGAAGGATTAGAGCGTATTCGTTTTATGACTTCTCACCCCAAAGATTTGTCTGATGAATTGATTGAAGTAATGGCAAATTCAAAGAAGATATGCAGGCATTTGCATTTGCCACTGCAGTCTGGAAGTTCTAAAATACTGAAAGACATGAACCGGAGATATGATAAAGAAAAGTACCTTGCATTGGCAAAGAAGATTCGCAACGCGATTCCGGATATTTCCTTGACCACTGATATTATTATTGGCTTTCCGGGCGAAACAGAAGAGGATTTTCAGGATACTATGGATGTGGTACGTCAAGTAGAATTTGACAATGCATTTACATTTATTTATTCGAAACGCACTGGAACTCCGGCAGCAGTTATGGAAAATCAAGTGCCTGAAGATGTTGCAAAGGATCGTTTTAACCGCCTGTTAAAGGAAGTACAGGCAATCGCACGTAAAAGAGCAGCCGTATATGAAAATACCGTACAGGAAATTCTGGTGGAAGAAACCAATGAACAAGATCCGGAAATGGTAACTGGCCGTATGTCCAACAATATGCTAGTGCATTTTAAGGGAGGAGCGGATTTGATTGGGACTTTGCAGAAGGTGAAATTAAAGGAGTGTAAAGGATTTTATTATTTGGGTGAGATGTGATTAGCAGATTAATTTTTCTTGATATCCAAGAATTTTTGTGTTATTATATACTTAAATCAGGAAACAAATGAATGTTACTGATTTATGCGGTAAGTACTGTCGTAGTTTTCACCGAAATTATTATCCCAGTAAGTCTGACCATTTACCTGATAGTAAATACAATAGTGAAAATCATCCATTTTATTTTCGTCCAGATTTAATGTGGTATTCCAATTTTCAAAATCTGTACCGGAAATAGAAGAGGCATAGCTTAAATCCGCATCCTGATAAGTAGCCCAGTTATCTTGAGTGTATCTTACTTTTACTATTTTATTATAAGAATCATGACTCTGATAACTGGTGCTTTCTGCTTTTATCTTAGCATTTTCTGAAATACAAACTTAAAAATAGATATTTCCGTTGTTAAATTCCTTTTTCTTTCTTTAAATTGCATTATGTAATTTCATGTTTTTTACTCTTTTTTATGATATGTTTTAATGCTAATGGGGCTGTCGCATTAACGATTGAAAAATCGTGAAGCGACAGCTTCCTTTTTACTGTTTTTACGGTTAATTTCAAGAAAAAGTTCTGATTTAGTCTACCATTCTGCAAAAAAAGCGTACTTTAATAAACCATTTTCTATTG
>CASEML010000041.1 GCA_949289145.1 uncultured Eubacteriales bacterium
CAGAGTGTGCAGTTACCATTACAAATGAAGAGTTAAGCAGGATTGGGGGAAGCCTTGAGAGAATAGTGTTGTAAAAAATTGTGGAAAGCGTGCATAAAAAGACAAAAAAAAATTAATCATAAAACAGAATAAAAAGAAAAGTGGGTTTATTATGAAAGAAAAAAAAGGTTTTACCGGAAAAATCGGTTTTGTCTTAGCTGCGGCAGGCTCTGCGGTAGGTTTGGGAAATTTATGGCGTTTTCCTTATTTGGCAGCGCATTATGGCGGAGGGACGTTTTTACTTGTTTATATTATTCTTGCAGTAACTTTTGGCTTTTCACTTATGTTGACTGAGGTTGCTATCGGAAGAAAAACGGGAAAAAGTGTCTTGGGTGCTTTTGGCATATTGAATGAAAAATACCGATGGATAGGGTATGTTGCCTGCAGTGTACCTATTTTAATCTTTCCGTATTACTGTGTAATCGGAGGCTGGGTGGTGAAATATTTTATAGCCTTTTTAACGGGGGCAGGTATGGAGACCACAAGAGAGGGATATTTTGATGCATTTTTATCAGGCACAGGAGAACCGATTTTCAGCTTAAGTGTATTTATTGTTTTAACTACCGGCGTGGTAATGCTGGGAGTGCAAAAAGGTGTAGAAAAGGTCAGTAAAATATTGATGCCGTTGTTGGTAATCCTATCTGTGGGAATCGCAATTTACGGAGTGACCAGAGAAGGAGCTTTGGCGGGTGTTCTTTACTACTTAAAGCCGGATTTCAGTAAGTTTTCTGTGGGACTTGTTTTGGCTGCTTTGGGTCAGTTGTTTTATTCCATGTCTCTTGCCATGGGAATTATGATTACTTATGGCTCATATCTAAGCAAAAAGGAACAGCTAGAGCCGTCAGTACGTCAGATAGAAATCTTTGATACTGCCATTGCTTTTTTATCGGGACTTATTGTGATTCCTTCGGTGTTTGCTTTTTCCGGAGGAGATGAATCTGTGTTAAGCTCTGGCCCCAGCCTTATGTTTATTACCCTTCCTAAAGTCTTTGAAAACATGGCACTGGGCGATTTTATGGGAGGCTTGTTTTTCCTTTTGGTTTTGTTTGCAGCTTTGACTTCAGCCATTTCCATGATGGAAACCCTGGTTTCGTTTTTAGAAGAAACAACACAGATGCATCGCATAAAAATATGCCTTATTATTGCAGGACTCTCGTGGTTGTTTGCGATTCCCTCTTCCTTAGGATTCGGCATATGGAGCCATATTAAAATTTTGGGATTTTCTATTCTGGATTTTTTAGATTTTCTGAGCAATAGTATTCTGATGCCGATCGTTGCATTCTTAACCTGCATTTTTGTAGGGTATATTATCACTCCAAATGTTATTGCACAAGAAGTGAAGCAGAGCAGTGATTTCAAAAGCGAAGGTATCTATCGGATCATTATCAAATTTGTAGCACCTGTTTTTATTTTGCTTATATTTGGAAGTTCTATTTTAAAAGAAATGGGAGTTTTGGATTTTTAAGTAAAATCCTAACTCCCATAAGCTGCGGACTTTAAGGCTTTTGCAGAAGCGCTTTATCAAATTCAGGGTTAAAGTAGTAGAAGTTTTTGGAATCTAACTTCTCCTTAGTCATTTCCAAAGCTTCACCAAAGCGCTGGAAATGTACAATTTCTCTTGCACGTAAAAATTTCAATGGTGCACGTACGTCAGGATCCTCAATTACACGCAGCAAATTTTCATAGACAGTACGGGCTTTCTGCTCTGCTGCCAAATCTTCATAAAGGTCTGCAAAGGCATCGCCTTTGGACTGGAATTCCAGTGCAGTAAAAGGTACTCCGGCGGCCGCTTGAGGCCATAATCCACTGGTATGGTCAATATAATAGGCATCAAAACCGGCTGTTTTTGCCTGTTCCGGGGTCAGATTTCTGGTGAGCTGATAGACCATGGCACAGATGATTTCCATGTGATTGATTTCTTCTGTTCCGATATCTGTCAGCAGTCCGCCTACTTTTTTTACCGGCATGGAATAGCGCTGAGCCAGATATCGCATGGAGGCAGATAATTCTCCGTCCGGCCCCCCATACTGGCTGATAATCAACTGTGCTGTTTTCGGACAAGTTTTATTGATTTTTACGGGGTATTGTAATCGTTTCTCATAGCTCCACATTTAATTGTGTCCTCCTTCCCAAGGCATAGGACCATCGTCCCAGCCATAGCTTGTGGCTTCTGGTGTTCCTGTAACAATAGAAAGTTGTGTCAGGGGATGTGCTGTTTTAGCATATTCTGCTAACAGATCCAGACGCTTTCGTAAAAGTTCTTTAAATAAAGAAAGTCCCTGTTCACAGTCAGGATGTGTATCTAAATATAGGGTTAAGTCATTGATACCAAAGCTGACTTGATAGATTTGGGTTAATAACTTATCTTCGGCAGACAGCGTTGGGTTGCCGCATACAGCACTGTTCTTTTCTTTTGCAAGAAAAAATTCAAGATTCAAGCAGGGAAAGATAGTTCCGGCACCAAGGGCAGTATCCAAGTCGTAAGGGTCGCACCAGGTTTGCATGGGAGTAGTTGTCATTGCCAGCGTTTCACTTTTGCAGGTACAAGAATCAGAACTATTCATAATTTAACCTCCAAGTTTAAGATTAGTTAGTTGCTATATTAGTTTGGGTAAAATTGCACATAATATGTAATGAAAAATTTGGTCTGCATGGAAAAGCACCGTAGGTGCGGCTTAGCGAATGATGTGGACTGAACTGTTACCAGTGAAACAGGCAGAAAGGGAAAAACCATTGCAGTAATAATAAAAATGTGTTAAATTGGAAGCAATGAAAAGAGGAATGGGTATGGAAAAACAAAAGAAATCACGTGTGGAATGGCTGGATAGTATTCGGGGAATTACATTGATCAGCATGATTTTATATCATGCAGTTTGGGATATTGTATATATTGCAAAAGTAGACTGGGACTGGTTTAAGTCTGACGGAGCATATATATGGCAGCAGAGTATCTGTTGGACTTTTATTTTATTGTCAGGATTTTGCTGGTCTTTGGGCAGGAGCAAGTGGAAGAACGGTTTAGAGGTATCTGCTGCCGGAATTCTGGTGTCTATTATCACCTGTATTTTTACACCAAATGAGAGAATTGTATTTGGGGTGTTAACTTTTTTAGGAGCAGCCATGCTGTTTATGATTCCATTAGAGAAGATGTTATGTAAGGTGCCGGATAAAGTTGGTGTGGTGGTGAGCTTTCTTATATTTTTATTTACCAAAGAACTGAGCGATGGGTATTTAGGAATAGGAGGGATAAAACTCATAAGTCTGCCTCAGGATATGTATCATCAGGGATACTTTATGACATTTTGGGGGTTCAAGGATGCAGCAGTTTTTACTACAGACTATTTTCCGATTTTTCCATGGATATTTTTGTTTATAACAGGTTACTTCATTTATCGGATTTTTCAGCGGCACAAATGGTTAGAGAAAAGGATGTTCCCAACTATGAAATATGCGCCTTTTGGTGTCATGGGACGACATTCACTATTTGTATATCTTCTCCATCAGCCGGTCATTTATGCTGGTGTCTTGGTGGGACAAATGCTGCTTTAAGAAAAAAGGGTGGTGTGGAATGAATAAGTTGAAAGAATCAGAATGGATGGTTATAAATAAACTGTTACTGAATCTGTATAGTATAGATGATATTCAAGTGTTTGTAGAAAAAACGTTGAAGCTGTTCCGTATGCTGATCCCCTATACAAAAGGGTATTTTGTGCTTCTAGATGAAAAGGGAGAAATTGACATGCATAAGTCAGCGTTTCTGGGAATGGAGGATAAAACATTTCAGGAATATATGAGAGGTTACTATGAAAAAGATTATTTAAGGTATGTGTTTGATCTGTATCAACATACCATAGCTTACAGAGATACGGATATTTTAGAGGACTCCCCCAGAAAGAAAACAGAATTTTACAGAGAATTCCTAAGACCAAATAACATTCCCTATGGAGCAGGTATTCTTTTAGTTAAGAACGGAAAAGTCATTGGCATTGTCAGTTTGTTTCGCAGTGGAGAACTGGGAGATTTCACAGATAAGGATATGTATATATTTGATGTATTAAAAGATCATATGGCTAATATTGCGGAGAGATTAAAAGAAAAAGAAAATTTTGAAGTACAGGCCCCTTTCGTTAGTCTTCAAGAAATCAAAGAGAGGTATGGACTTACCGGCAAAGAATATGAAGTTGCCATGGAAATGACCCAGGGAAAATCCAATCAGGAAATCAGTGAAAAATTAGTAATTAGTGTATCTACCGTAAAAAAACATATTTATAATATATATGGAAAAGTAGGGGTAAAAAACAGAAGTCAGTTTATTGCGTTGCTAAACCATATGTTATAAAATATAGAACCAAGGTTCTATATTTTTTTTCAAAATTATCATTTAGTAGAATTGTTACCGTTTTTTTCACGTGATAAGATACCTAATGTAAAGAGAACAGAAATGTTTGTATAAAACAGAATAGGTAAACATAAAGTGCAAAGACGCATATAAGAGCGGACTTTGCACTTTTTTTTATGCAGTAGAAAGGTGGAAGCTATTATGAAAAAAATTTGGAGCAAAGTGTTAAAACCAGGTGAAAAGTGGTCAGGAAATATCGGCAGAGGAAAGTATATTCATTTTAAGGCATTAGGCGATGACGCCAATGTGTCTATGCTGCTATATAATATGCGGGATACTTCGGAACGATATAACATGCCTGACAGCTTAAAGGCACAGTATACTTCCCATTTAACTCAGGGAAATGTGTTGATGAGTGATAATGGCAGAGTTATGGCAAGTATTGTGCAGGACAGCCTTGGCTGGCATGACAGTATTTCTGGCTACACCACAAGAGTAATGACAGATGAAAAATATGGAAAGACCACATACCAGGAACATGGAAATAACTGGTACCGCTGTGGTGAAGAAAATTTTAAAATGGAGTTGATTCGAAATAATATGAGTGCAAGAGATCTTGTTCCATGCGTCAACTTGTTTTCTAAGGTGTATGTGGAAGAAGACGGAAGCATGCATTATGAACAGGGCCACTGTAAAGAGGGGGCAACCGTTACCTTAAGAACAGAAATGGATCTTATTTTTATTGTATCTAATACACCAAACACATTAAATCCGGCAACAGAATATCCGGCAGTACCGGTGGAGATTCAGGTGTTTGATGCACCGCCGGTAGATCTGACAGATGAATGTGTCAACTACAGACCAGAAAATTACAGAGCATTTGAAAATACATGGGAATATTATGATTTACTTGGATTATAGGAAGATGGAGGTAAGAATATGTACGGATTTATTAGAAAAGAAAGTAATTTAAAAATAGAGGATGCAATTTATGATGAAGTGTTAGAAGCAGGAAAAGGCTGGATGCATGAGCTGCTGCCGGGACAAAGCTTTCGGATTCTTGATATGGAGGGAAATCAGGCAGTAGATACCACCTTTTATGATATGACCAATCCGGAGGATCATTATGGAGCAGTAACCACAGTGGTAATGCAGCAAAATATTTATCTTACCACAGGGAGTATTTTAAGAGCAGAATCCGGAAAGCCACTATTAGAGATCACTGCTGATTTAACAGGACGTCATGACACCTTGGGAGGGGCTTGTTCTTCTCAAAGTAATACAGTTCGTTATGCCAGAGAAAAGATTGATATGCATAATTGCAGAGACAGCTTTATGCTGCAGTTTGCAGAGGATAAACATAATTTCATGAAACGAGATTTAGCACCAAATATTAACTTTTTCATGAATGTGCCGGTTACCAAAGAAGGCGGTTTGAAATTTGATGACGGAGTGTCGGCACCGGGAAATTACGTGGAAATGAAAGCATTAGAACACACCATGGTTTTAATCAGTAACTGTCCGCAGTTAAATAATCCATGCAATGCTTACAATCCCACACCAGTAAGATTACTGATTTGGGATAAATAAAGGGAAGGAGTGATTCCATGTTTCAGAAAGTATTGATTGCCAACCGAGGTGCCATAGCAGTAAGAATTGAAAGAACTCTGAAAAAAATGGGGATTCCAAGTGTAGCATTATATGCAAAAGCAGATCAGGACAGTCTTCATGTGGAAAATGCCTCAGAAACCATATATTTAGGAGAAGGTACTGCAAAGGACACTTATTTAAATACAGAAAAGATTTTAGAAGAAGCTAAGAAACTCCATGTGGATGCAGTTCATCCAGGCTATGGTTTCTTAAGCGAAAATACCACATTTGCAAAGCAGTGTGAAGAAAACGGAATAAAATTTATCGGACCTTCTGCAGAGCAGATTGAAGTGTTCGGATTAAAGCATTCTGCCAGAGAATTGGCAGAGAGAGCAAATGTACCGCTGCTTCCGGGAACAGGATTACTGGGAAGCTTAGAAGAAGCAGTAGAAGAGGCAGAAAAAATCGGTTATCCGGTTATTTTAAAGAGTACTGCCGGCGGCGGCGGAATCGGAATGAGAATTTGCAACTCCAAAGAAGAACTGGAGCAGGCATACGATGGGGTATGCCATTTGGCAGAAGCAAACTTTAATAATGCCGGTGTATTTTTGGAAAAATATATTGTTCGCTCTAGACATGTGGAAGTGCAGATATTTGGTAATGAATTCGGAGAAGTTGTTACGCTAGGAGAGCGGGATTGTTCCGTACAGCGCAGAAACCAGAAGGTAGTAGAAGAAAGTCCTGCTCCCAACTTAAAGGATGAAGTGCGGCAGAAAATGTATGCAGCGGCTAAGAGTCTTGCCAAAGAAGCTTCTTATCGAAGTGCAGGTACCGTGGAATTTTTATATGATGAATCTACCGAGGAATTTTATTTCCTGGAAGTAAATACAAGACTTCAGGTGGAGCATGGTATTACAGAGGAAGTATTTGGCATTGATTTGGTAGAATGGATGATCAAAGAAGCTGCCGGAGAACTAAAAGATATGGAATCTCAGATTGGAAAGCCGACCGGTCATGCCATAGAAGTACGAGTATATGCGGAAGATTGTGTCAATGATTTTCGACCCAGTACAGGGAAAGTGGATGAGGTGATATTATCACCAGAGGCTCGCGTAGAAACCTGGATTCAGAAGGGAATGGAAGTAACGTCTCTTTATGATCCTATGCTGGCAAAATTAATTGTCCACGGAAAAGACAGAGCGGACGCAATCGAAAAAATGCAGCAAGTATTAAGAGAAAGCAGAGTATATGGTTTAACTACAAATATGCAGTATCTAAAAGCACTGTTAGAAACAGCTGACTACAAAGAAGGGAAACTGTATACAGGAATGCTGCAGGGATTTTTGCCGGAAGAAAAAGCCATCGAAGTATTAGACGGCGGTTTGCAGTCTACGATTCAGGATTATCCTGGTATGATCGGTTACTGGTTTGTGGGTGTTCCGCCTTGCGGTCCCATGGATAATTACAATTTCCGAATCGGCAACAGCATTCTTGGAAATGAAGAAACAGCTTCGGGAATTGAAATGACTTTGCGGGGCGGCAGTTACAGATTCCGAACTACAGTCAGCTTTTGCCTAACAGGAGCCGATATGAAGGCTACTTTAGACGGTGAACCGATTGAAATGTATCAAGTAATTCACGCTTCTCCAATGCAGGTGTTAAAGCTGCAGGATTGTAAGGTTGGTATGAGAACTTATTTATTGGTGGCCGGTGGTTTTGATATGCCAAAGATTATGGGAAGCAGTGCCACATTTATTGATGGAAAATTTGGCGGACACAATGGAAGAGCTTTAAGAACAGGTGATGTGCTGCAGCTGAAAGAGAACTGTGTTATTGATTCCATTGAACAGTTCCCGGAAAAATATCGTCCAAAGCTTACCAATGAGTGGACCATCGGAGTAATACCCGGCCCGCAGCCTACTCCGGAATATTTAAAAGAAGAGTATTTAAAAACCTTAACTTCTGCGGAATATGAAGTAAACTTTAATTCTGCAAGAACCGGAGTACGTTTAAACGGACTGATACCTCAGTGGGTTCGAGAGGATGGCGGTGAAGCAGGTTTACATCCCTCCAATATTCATGACAATGCTTATGCAGTGGGAACCTTGGATCTGACAGGAGATCAGTCTATTTTATTAGGACCGGATGGACCCAGTCTGGGAGGATTTGTTTGTCCGGTAACTACTGCAAAAGGAGAACAGTGGAAATTAGGACAGCTTCATCCGGGAGATAAAGTGCATTTCCAGCTGCTTACCTTAGAACAGGCAGAAGA
>CASEML010000042.1 GCA_949289145.1 uncultured Eubacteriales bacterium
CAGGGCTGGATAAAATTTTATCAATCACCAGAGAAAATTTAATCGGTGTTCGGGTGATCCGTGCTTTTGGAAAAGAAACTTCTGAAATTTCAGAATTTAATGATCGAAATGAAGAATTTACAATAATGCAGATGAGAGTGGGAAGAATTTCTGCCTTAATGAATCCTATGACGTATATTATCATCAATTTTGGAATTATCCTCTTGGTTTGGGTGGGGGCAATTCGTGTGAATCAAGGAGATATTACTCAGGGTGAAGTGGTGGCGTTGTATAATTATATGTCACAGATTTTAGTAGAGCTGATTAAATTGGCAAATTTGATTGTAACTATCACTAAGGCTCTTGCCTGTGCAGGCAGAATCCAAAATGTGTTGGAAATGGAGTCCTCCATTCAACAGGGAATAGATACTGTGCAAAAGGCTTCTAAAGTTACCACTAAGACGGAAACATCCCACAACACTGCAAAAGTGGAATTTGATCATGTAGGCATGGCATATCAAGGAGCTGGCGCAGAAGCATTGAGTGATATTTCTTTTACGGTAAATAAAGGAGAAACCATCGGTATTATTGGAGGTACCGGCTCCGGGAAAACATCACTGATTCACCTGATTCCAAGGTTTTATGATGTAAGCCGAGGCAGAGTATTGGTGGATGGAAGAAATGTTAAGGACTATTCTTTGAAAGAACTCCGTGCCAAAGTGGGCATTGTTATGCAGAAAAGCGTATTGTTTCAGGGCACCATTCGAGAAAATATCTGCTGGGGCAAAGAAGATGCCACCGAGCAGGAAATCTGGGAGGCTTTAGAGATTGCTCAGGCAAAAGAAATTGTAAACAATAAGCCGGAAGGTTTAGAAACAATGGTAAGTCAGGGAGCGAAAAATTTATCCGGCGGACAGAAGCAGCGTCTCTCCATTGCCAGAGCTTTAGTTAAGAAACCAGAAATTTTGATTTTAGATGACAGTGCATCAGCGTTAGACTATGCCACAGATGCCAGGCTTCGTAAAGCGGTAGCAGGCTTGAAGAACATTATGACAGTATTTATTGTATCGCAGAGGGCATCATCTATTATGCATGCAGATAAAATCATTGTATTGGACGATGGAAATATTGTAGGGATAGGGACGCACGAAGAATTAAAGGAAAACTGCGGTGTGTATCAGGAAATTTATTATTCTCAGTACGAAAAGGAGGAAAAGCATGGTGAAGCATAAAAGCAAAGATAAAAGTACGATGAAAAAGGTTCTGCTATATGTTGGAAAGTACTGGTATCTAGTAGTGCTTTCCATTCTCCTTGCTGCAGTGTCTGCACTGCTTACCTTATATGTACCTATCCTCATTGGAGATGCTATTGACTTGATTATAGAAAAAGGAAAAGTTGATTTTGCAGCAATTTTTGCTTATTTAAGATGGGCTGGCATTGTGATTCTTGTGGTAGCAGTTTCACAGTGGGGTATGAACATGTGTAATAACAAGATTTCTTATTATGTGGTAAGGGATATCCGTAAGGATGCTTTTGATAAATTACAGATTTTGCCCTTGAAATATCTGGATGGACATTCTTCCGGGGAAATTGTCAGCAGAATCATTGCGGATGTGGAACAATTTTCTGAAGGCCTTTTAATGGGATTTACCCAGTTTTTTACGGGAGTGGTAACCATACTGGGAACTCTGTTTTTTATGGTTATGCTAAATCCCAAAATCACCGTTGTGGTAGTTTGTATTACACCGATTTCCCTGCTGCTGGCAAGCTATATTGCCAGAAAAACGTATTCTATGTTTCGGATTCAGTCTGAAACCAAAGGAGAACAGACGGGAATTATTGATGAAATGATTGGAAATCAGAAGGTAGTACAGGCATTTATGCAGGAAGACCATGTGTTAGAGCGATTTGATCAGGTCAATGAAAGACTGCAGAAATGTTCTCTGCGTGCCATTTTCTTTTCTTCCATTACCAATCCTGCCACTAGATTTGTTAATGGACTGGTCTACGCGGGAGTAGGTTTTACCGGTGCCATCGCTGTGGTAAACGGAAATTTAAGTGTGGGTCAGTTGTCCTGCTTTTTAAGCTATGCCAATCAGTATACTAAGCCTTTTAATGAAATTTCAGGGGTAATCACAGAGCTGCAGAACGCTTTTGCCTGTGCCTCCAGAATTTTTGATTTTATAGAGGAGAAAGCGCAGGCACCGGAAAAAGAAGGTGCCTATAGTTTAGAGCAGGTGCAGGGCAGCGTGGATTTGAAGGATGTAAGCTTTTCTTATGAAGAAAGACAAAGGTTAATTGAACATTTGAATCTGCAGGTAAAGCCAGGGCAGCGTGTTGCTATTGTGGGTCCAACTGGCTGTGGAAAGACAACTATGATCAATTTGCTGATGCGGTTTTATGATGTGACAGGCGGAGAAATTTTGGTGGATGGAATCGACATTCGGGATATGACTAGAAGCAGCCTTCGAACCTCTTATGGTATGGTACTTCAGGAAACATGGCTCAGGGAGGGGACGATCAGGGAAAACTTAATCATGGGAAAACCGGATGCCACAGAGGAAGAAATCATAACAGCTGCCAAAGCAGCCTATGCCCATTCTTTTATTAAGCGTATGCCTCAGGGGTATGATACGGAAATCAAAGAAGGTGGGGAAGGGCTTTCACAGGGGCAGAAGCAGCTGCTGTGTATTGCAAGAATTATGCTCAGCCTGCCACCAATGCTGATTTTGGACGAAGCAACTTCTTCTATCGATACCAGAACAGAATTGATGATTCAGAATGCTTTTGCAAAAATGATGCAAGGCAGAACCAGCTTTATTGTGGCTCATCGTCTGTCCACTATTAAAGAGGCAGATATTATTCTGGTGATGAAAGATGGAAATATCATAGAGCAGGGGGAACATGAAGAATTGTTGCAGCGGAGGGGATTTTATTATGAATTGTATCAGAGTCAATTTCGATAACTTTTGAGGATGCCACTTGTTTTGAAATATTAATGACGCTTGAATTAGAAAAGTTAGGGTTAGGAGAGCTGATTTTTAAGAATCCATACCAGTTGTCAGGTGGTGAACGTCAGCGTGTGGCTATTGTAAGAGCATTAGTGAAAAAGCCATCGATAATATTTGCAGAGGAACCTACCGCTTCACTTGATAGAAAAAATGCGCTGCAGCTTTACGAAACATTAAAGGAATATTCAAAAGGAAAGTTATTGATTAATTGAATAATTAGGATTAACTGATTAAAAAATGTCAAAATCGCGTGATCAAATATCTTAAAAAGACATTTATTAAAAAAAAATTACAAAAAAATTAAAAAAGTACTAGACAAGTGTTAAAAAGTATGTTATATTTATCTTGCTGTACAAGGGAAGCAAACTTCAGGACGCAAAAGAAGTTTCGCCCTCCCTATAAATTATACCTTTTTTAGTAAATTTATACTCCCCAAAATAAATTTACTACTCCCCCTCATTATTATTATATAGTTTTATGAAAAGAGCGCAGCTGCAAAGTAGCTTCGCTCTTTTTGTGTGTGCAAAAAAAGCTAAAAAAATAATTTGAAGGAGGAAATCGTAATGGAAATGAATTACGATGGCGTGTTAGTAATGCCAAGCAGCTATGCTGTGATGAATGAAGAAGAAATGACTTATGTAGAAGGGGGGAATGCAAGATTAAAAACAACGAAGTCTTACCTTAAGAAAAATACTTGCTTAGCAGAAGCAAGCCATTTGATCGAACGCCAAATAGTGACAGGAATGACACAATTACAGATTGCAAAAGAAATTTATGCTCATTCTTTATGTTAATGATGTGATAATAATTATTATAATGGGTATATGCATTTAATAATGGATATACCCTATAAAAGGAGTTCACTTTGAAACGATTTGAAAAAATATTATTAGGAATAGAGGGACTTGATATAACACATTATAAACAGTATGATCAGGAAGTTGTAAAACAACTAGAAGGTTATATAGATATTTTGCCGGAAACAGATGAAGAAGGGCTGACACTGACAAACTATAATTATGAGTATATGCGTACGTTTAATGACAATTTTACTATTTCTGTGAGTACACAGTATCAGGAAATGAAATATATGGAAAGAAAAATAGAACAATTAAATAATGAATACGGCGCAGTTATTTTGCAGGAAACGGAAAAAGAAAACATTTACCAGTATGGAAAATGGCTGATTACATGTGACATGGACCAGAGACAGATTACATATGAAATTACATATTAATAAATTAACTAATGACAAGGAATCATTTGGAACAGAGATAGTAAAAAAGAGGGAGCCGGGCAGAGGAGGATCTGTCCGGCTCCCTCATATAAATTAAATAAATCCACAGTAAGGTGTTTGAGCAACAGAGTTGTAAAGCCAGCGGATTAATGTGGTAAAATCAAACACTGGAAGTTGTATGGCTTCCTGAACTGCGTATGCGTAAGGGGGCATATCACTGCATTCTAGGAGAATTGCTCCGGTATCAGGATATTCTTTGACAATCTCCAGAGCTTTTCCTACCACTTCCTGTTTTACAATGGAATTGTCAAATTCCCCCCTGCCTTCTATAATGCAGGAAAATTCTTTCTCGTGACGTAAATCTTTTACGAGCAAACGTTTTTTCAGATCATCGCTGACACCGCAGCTGTCTAACAGCTTATCAGAAAAGGAACTTTTATCCGCGGTAAGCACGCCTATTTTCTGATTCTTTTTCAAAAGAGCAGCAATCCAGGGCAGTTGAACCAGACTAGAAAGAGCAACAGGAATGTCAAAGGCTTCTGCCATTTGGGATTGATAATTTCCAAAGAAACCGCAGGCAGCACTAATGGCCCGGACCCCTTCTTTTTTCAATTTTTCACAGGCGGCAAAAATCTTTTCGCCTACGTGATCTGCAGCACTAAAAAGATTTTCGCAGTCCAGTCCTTTTACGGGCATTAAGCGGACCGGAAAATCAAAGGTATAGCCATTTACAATATTTCCTGGCACCATGGGGTAATATACATCATCAATATAGATGATGCCGATGGGAAAACCGGAAATATTCTGACCCTTTTTCATTTTTACCCTGCCCCCGTCAAAGCCGGGAGCAAGGAAACCATAGCGTATGTTATCGTCCATATACATTCTCCTTGTGATTTATGATAAATGAAAGGTTACAGCAGTACGGTTTGTTAACTGGCAAATCTGGCAAAATCCAGTTTGCTGATGTCGAAGTCTGTTTCCTTGCTGCTGATGATCTGTGTCATGAAACGTCCTGTAATTGGAGAGAAGCAGATACCATCTCCTTCATGGCCTGCAGCGATATAATAACCTGGGATGCTGTCCACATCAGATACAATAGGTAAATGATCCACCACGAAAGGTCGGACACCGGAGTAAGCACGGATACATTTAATATCTGCCAGTTCAGGATAAAATCTCATGGCACGTTCACAGATTGCCTTAAGGGTTTCTACCTCTGACCGTATGTCGTAGCTGCGGAATAATCGATTGCCTCCTACTAATAGGTTGTTGGAAGGTGTATATTCCAGATTAAAGGCAATATTCTGTTCCTCCACCAGTGGGCTTACATTTCTCTTGAAATTGATACTGTCAAATTTACTCATCATATAGCCATATTCCAGAATTTTATGAAAACACAGACGTTCTGTCTGTTCGGATACTAAGTTAGTACCCTTTCTCGGTTCAATAGGGATGTTTAAACCTGTTAATTTTCCTACAAAAGGAGCCCAGGCGCCGGCGCAGTTTACAATCCTTTTGGTGCGGATAGTGCCGTAGTTGGTTTCAAGACTTTCTACGGCATTTGTCTTAGGATGCAGGTTTATTTTTGTAATATCACAGTAAGTATAAGTTTCTAAACCAAGCTTTGCTGCTTCGTGTACAAAAGCAAAGCAGAGTTTGTAAGGACTAACCGCAATGCTTCCGCTGGGAGGTGTATATAAAGCACCTCGCAGATCCTTGGCAATGTGAGGTTCCATTTGGCATAACTCAGCCTGATCTACCATGCGCAGCTTATAACCGTCAGCATTTTGTTTTTTACAATACTCTGATGCAGCTTCAAATTCCGGCTCTGTTTCACATATATAAAGACAGCCTTTTGGATCGTACTCAAAATCATATTCAAATTTAGCGGCAAGTTCGCCAAAGTAATCAATACTTGCCTGTCCCATTTTTGTATCAATGCCTGGAAGCTTGTCACAGATTAATGCTACTGCGTCACAATGGCTGGAAGAGCCGCTGGCAATATCGCCCCGCTCTAACAATGCGGTATGATAACCGGCCTCACACAAATGGTAGGCTACACTGGTGCCGATGGCGCCGGCACCGATTACAACAACATCAAAATCTTTACTCATCATTCTACTTCCCCCTTTGCCAATTCTCCAAAGGTGACAGGACGTACCGGCGGTCTTGCCGATGAGGTTCCTGCATCTTTTGGTGTGATACTTAATTCAGAAACAAGAATCTGCTGGACTAATTTCTCACAGGTGCGTCCCTGACACAGGCCCATTCCTGCTCTGGTTCTTCGTTTTACGCCCACTATATCTTTCGCTCCTTCGCGAATTGCATTTTTTATGTCAGCCACAGTGACTTCTTCACAGCGGCAGACGATCATGTCATCTGAAAATTTTGTACTCATAAATCCTCCAATCTCCACCCGATGGTGGTTTTAAAGAGCGAACTTCCCATTTTATCGGATTCGTTCAATGGTTCTTACTTCGTCGGCAAATTCTTTCGGAATTTCTACAGTGACCACCGGTGTGTGGTCAAAAGCCGCCGGATTCATTACTTTCACGATTTTTCCTTTGCAGAGAATTTCGCCTTTACGGTTCATTGCATTGCGTTCTTCTCCCACCACGGGTATCGGAAAGTATTCAAAAGGAAAAGAAACAGTAGCAGTGGTGTCGCTGTAAACTTTATTTACAATTACAATCGCAAGCCCCGGGCAGCGGGAAACGCACATTCCGCAGCCGGTACATTTTTCGCCGTGAAGGGTTGGCAGGTTGGTGATAGGCTCACCCACATGGATTGCACCCACTGGGCAGGCCGCTTCGCATGGATTGCAGGGAATTTCCTGTACACATTCGATAATGGCAACCGGTCCTTTGGCAAATCTGTCTTGGTCAGGCAGTTTTTGTATTGCTGATAGTTCTTCATATTCCAAGTATCCTGTATTGATCAATGCCATGTTTTTCTCCTCCTTACTCTGCCGATATCGGCGTACCGATGATTTCTCTGTATTCTTTTAAAATATGTTCCTTTTCCATCATACGGCGTTCTCCAAAAGGTCCTAAACGAAGGGCGTCCAAGCGTTTCCATATTTCTGCACGCATCAAGTCAGCATTTTCTGAGGAAATCAGACCTAATTCTTCAGCAGCACTGATACCTGCAATCTTTCCTTCTTCTAAAGCTGTGTTGGCCTCTTCCACTCCGGTGGTGTCGCCTGCCACAAAGACCCCTTCTCTGGAAGTTTCCATTTTTTCATTGTGCAGTGGAATGTAACCGCCGAAAGGTCCGTTAAAGGTCAGCTTGCAGTCTGCCAGTTTTACTAAATCCATGGTAGGTTTTAACCCTGCCGCCAGTGTGATGGTATCGCATTCAATGGTTTCTTCCGTACCGGGAATCGGCTGAAATTTATCATCTACTTTTGCAATGACACAGCCACAGACACAGCCGTCTTCTCCTTTTATAGCTTCTATAATAGTGTGGCACAGATAAATGGGAACACCGGCTCTGCGAATCTTGGCAGCATGAACGGCATAGCCGCCGATTTTAGGTGCGGCTTCTACTAAGGCCACCACATCGCATCCTGCCTGCATTAGCTGATAGGAAACGATCAAACCAACATTTCCGGTTCCCAGCATTACAATTTTCTTTCCCGGTTTTACATGATTTACATTAATCATGGTCTGAGCGGCTCCGGCTCCCATAACCCCCGGCGTGGTCCAACCCTCAAAACGTATGGCATTTTCGGAAGCGCCGGTGGCAATAATGATTTTTTTTGCCTGCAAGGTGATTATTTCTTTGTCACCGTTATCCAGTCCCTTTTCAATGCCGATTTTATTTCCTGGAAAAATACCGATTACAGTACTCTGCATCCAGATTTCTACACCTGCTTCTTCTGCCTCTTTCAGCAGCTGTTTTCCAATGTCATAGCCTCTGGTACCGGAGCGGTGGGCACTGGAACCAAAGAATTTGTGAATTTGTTTAAACAGCTGGCCGCCCGGCTGCATATTTAAATCTACCAAAAGTACGTCAGCACCTGCCTTGCCGGCTTCAATGGAAGCAGCTAATCCGGCAGGGCCTGCTCCGATTACTAATACATCTCTCTGCAGCATAAGTTATTCCCCCTTTGACAATCCGTTTTGTGTTTTGATGACCATTCCGGCTTTGATGGGTGTGATACAGGTGCGCACGTTAGGCTTGCCGTCCACTACCATGGCACAGTCGGTACACTGGCCGATTCCGCAGAATAGTCCTCTGGGTTCTTTTCGTTTTACTGTATAACGGTTTATTTTAATACCGGCATTTAAAAGAGAAGCAAGAATCGGTTCTCCTTCATAGGCCTGAATGGTTTTTCCGTCTACGGTTACCTCTACTAAAGGACCGGTATGTCCGCAGTCAAGGATCACATGATTTTCTACTCTAAGACACATAAATATCCTCCATTCTCTGAAACGCAGAAAGGCTGGAGTGTGATGTTCCAGCCTCTTTGCCCTCCGTCTTGATTTGTTGTTCAGATGAAGTTAGTTAAAACTTATTCCACCACTGCCACAAATTCCATTTCCACCAAGCATCCATCTACCATGTCTACACACTGGGTACAGCATCTGGCAGGATAGTTGCCTTCTGGAAAATAAGTTTTATATACTTCGTTCATTTCAGGAATCAGATTGATATCCTTAATGTAAATGGTCACTTTTCCAATATCATCCATGGTGGCACCGGCAGCTTCTAATACAGCCTTTGCATTCTCCATGGTAGCTTTGGTCTGTTCCTTCATTCCGCCAGAAACCATCTCTCCGGCAACATCTGTACCAATCTGTGTAGTAAAGATGATATTTCCCATTTTCACGCCTAAAGCGTATGGTCCATGACATTCGCCGCATTTTTCTGATGTTATTTGTGTTCTCATAAAAATCAACCTCTTTCTTTTTAATTAGATATATTTGGTAACAGTTCAGCCATGGTATGTCATACAAGTGCGATTTTGCAAATGGCGTGAGCTGAACTGTTACTATATTTGAATTTAATAGTTGTTTATACAGGGTTACGCTGTTTCAGCATACATTTCTTCAATGGAAGCACTTAAAATAGCAAGTCCTTCATCGATTTCTTCTTTCTTAACATTTAACGGTGTTGCAAACCGCATTCCGTTTCCGTGAACACCGCAGTTTAAGGTAAGCATATGATGTTTTAGCATTCTTGCTTTTACGTCTACCCAGATATCGGGAGCAGGGCTGCCGTCTTCATGGGAAAATTCGATGGCAATCATAAGTCCTACACCACGTACATCTGAAATGCAAGGATACTTCTTCTTTAATTTTAAAAGTTCTTCTTTTAAGTAAGCTCCCATTTCATTGACGTTTTGTAGCAGTGTACCGTCTTCAAACTGTTCTAATACTACACAGCCGGCTGCTGCTGCCACTGGATTTCCGCCAAAGGTAGTTCCGTGGGTACCGATAGGCCATTTATCCATAATCTCCGGTGTACTGATTACTGCACTCATGGGAAGTCCGCCTGCAATGGCTTTTCCGACGGTCATAATATCGGGAATTACATCGAAATGTTGGCTTGCCCACATTTTACCGGTACGTCCGTAGCCGCACTGAATTTCATCAAAAATTAATAAAATACCATATTTCTTACAAATGTCAGCAACACCCTGAATAAATTTTTTGGAAGGAACCACATAGCCGCCTTCGCCCATAATGGGTTCCATATAAATGCAAGAAACATCCTCCGGCCATACCACATACTGTAATAATTTGTTTAACTCCCATAAGCAGTAGTCCGCTCTTTCCTCTTCGTCCATTCCGGCCGGGCATAAGTCCTTGCTGGGATAAGGAGAGAAGTAAACATTTCCCATTAAGGGATTGTAATGTTTTCTATATTTTGAATTGGAACCGGTAATGGAAGTGGCACCTACAGTTCTTCCATGGAAGGAACCCATGAAAGCGATTACCGCACTTCTTCCTGTATATGACATGGAAAGTTTTAATGCACTGTCGGTGGCTTCTGCTCCGCCATTGGTAAAAAAGATAGAAGTCAGACCCTCCGGTGTCACATTTGCCAGATTCTTTGCAAGTGTCAGAGTAGACTCGTAATTTACCAGATTAAAGGAAGCATTTACTAGGTTTCCTGCCTGTTCCTGAATTGCCTTTACGATGGGCGGGTAATTATGTCCCATAGCGTTTACAGCAATTCCCTGTACAAAATCTAAATACTTGTCACCGTTTACATCCGTCAGATAACAACCACTGGCAGATTTGGCCACCAGATTGGTTTGTTTATAGAATACAGGACTTAAATATTGTTTGTAGTCCTCAAATTTCATTGGCATAAGCTTTTCCTCCTTTTTGTGGTAACAGTTGAGCCATGGTATGCTATACAAGTACATTATGCTGGCGTAAAATGCACTTGTATAGCATACCATGAGCAGAACTGTTACTTTTTTGTGTTGTGCATATCATAATGGATTGCAAGATATAAGTAAACTTCGGAAATAACATATCAGACATAAATAAATTGAATGTCTAGGTTGACACAGGGGTGATGGTTGGGTAGGATATAAGTGAATTTGGAGAGGCACTGCAGAAATGAAGGAGGAGCGTCCTCCTCCCCATACTAATTATCTTATAACGAAAGGAGCAACTCACATGGAGCTAAACAAATACCAATTACTACTGGATCTGGCTGAAACGCAAAACATTACCCGCACTGCAGAGCGGTTGGGTTACTCTCAGCCAGGAGCCAGTCATATTTTGAAGGGAATAGAGAAAGAACTGGGATTTCCAGTGGTATTCCGAGAAAAATATGGAGTCACATTAACACCGGCAGCGGAGCTTTTGCTGCCTCGTATCAGAGAAATCATGGCTGCCAATGAGAAACTGGAACAGACGATTTATTCCATTAAGGGACTGGAGTATGGAAAAGTGACCATTGGGGCCTACTCTAGTATTGCCATTCATTTACTGCCCAAGCTTTTGCTGGAATTTAAAGAGGCCCATCCGGGAATTGAGATTGATATTAGAGAAGGCGGAGCAGATAATATACTGGAATGGATGGACAATAATATGATTGATTTCGCATTTTTCAGCCGTCCCTATGCAAGAACAATGGAATTTTTCCCTTTTGGAGAAGACCCTTTGGTTGCAGTTTTACCAAAAGATTATCCCACAGAAGGATACGGTGTGTTTGATATGGAAAAATTTGAAAATCAGCCCTTTATTATATCTGCCGCAGGAAATGATATTGATATTCATAATGCTTTGGAGTGCTCTGGAATCACTCCAAATTTCCACTACTCTGTATTGGATGACCACACCATTTTGGCAATGGTAGAAGGACATCTGGGAGTAAGCATTCTGACAGAATTAATTGTTACCGGCACAGAAAAGAAAGTAAAAATCCTGCCAATCAACCCGGCCTATTATCGCTTGCTGGGAATAGGAATGAGGCACTACAGTGATCTGTCCCCGGCAGCTAAAACCTTTGTAGATTTTTCTAAAGCACATATGGGACAAATTTTTGATGAGGTGCTGAACTGTTAGGAAGTTTTGTGAAAAAAATGTAACAGTTCAGCCTACGCCATTCGCAAAATCGCACTACGTGCTTTCCGCTGCTTCGCAGCTGCTTTTGCTCATATACAGGCGTTCCGCTCATGATATGTCATACAAGTGCATTTTATGCCAGCATAATGCACTTGTATGACATATCATGGCGGAACTGTTACAAAAAAATAAAATTTCCTGTTGACAAGAAAAAATAATCGTGATATAGTCAACTCAATTCAAGCCAAGCGGTTAGACCAGTTATACCAGATGAGGCTGAAGTTTCAACCACATAAATTTTTCGAGGCAAAGGCGCTATTTTCAAAGACGAAAATGGCGCTTTTTTTTCGAAACTCATAAGCAGAAATAGGAGGGATCTAAGATGCCGGGAAATGAATTGATGTTATCCATCAAAAACGTGTACAAACGATTTGGCGACAACAACGTATTGAATGGTGTAGATATTGATGTGAAAAAAGGAGAAATCGTTGTGGTCTTAGGACCAAGCGGTTCTGGAAAAACCACCATGTTACGCTGTATTAATTTTTTAGAACATGCAGATGAAGGTAGCATTACCGTAAATCATTATACGGTAGATGCAAAAGAAAAAAAAGCAGCAAAAATCCGCACCCTGCGCCGAAAAACGGCAATGGTATTCCAGCAATATAATTTGTTTCGCAACAGGACTGCTATAGAAAATGTTATGGAAGGCTTGGTGGTGGTAAAAGGAATGAAGAAAAAGC
>CASEML010000043.1 GCA_949289145.1 uncultured Eubacteriales bacterium
CTCAGCAATTGTTATTGCCTCCGTAAACACATTGTCAGTATCACATTTTGTGTGGATATTTGCACTATTTCCTTCCTACTTCAAATCTTTTAAATTCTAGTCTAAAATAACAATACTATGTAAAAATTATCATCTTACCAAGGTAAAACATATGTTAATAACACTGTATAGCTTTTATACATTTTCCGCTCTAGCTACTATATATAGTTGACTTTTCAATAATAAATCACTTATCCCAATGGTTATCACTTGAATAAAAATAGTTATAATAATATTTTTTCCAAAATCGCAAATTCTACGGGTTCTCTTTTACAAAGGGTTATTTCCCCTGATATCTGTCCTTTGACAATTTCATACCTGCCCCGGTGGTCATAGAGGTGCTTCAGATAGTATTGCATTCCGCGTACCTGCAGCTTAATCCTGGCACAGCCAGACCTGATACGTGGCTTAAACAAAAAGGCACAGGAACTGAACCGGCGGCACTCTCTTTTAATTTGACATAAGAGTGAGGTGTTTTTTTGAATAAAACAATAAATCCGGATGATTTCCGGGCCTATTCCGTACTTGAGATTTCACAGATGCTCGGAGTAGGTAAAACCAAAACAAGAGAAATGCTTGATAGTGGAATATTGCCGGTAACTAAAATCGGTCGGCAGTATTTTACTTCTCCTACATCCATACAAGACTTTCTGAAGAAAAACATCGGGAAAGAATTGTTTTTTTAGGATGCGGCCAAGGGATTGCCACAGGTATTTATCTATATTACAATAGACCCATACCTTAGTTGGCACGATTTTGGCTCTGAAAGGAGTAAATCATGGCAACAACAACGAAAGGTACACAGCAGAAACGACGATCCAAGGGTGATGGATCTATCTTTAAAAATAAGAGAGGAGGATGGACAGCCCGATACAGAAAGAAAGGGCTACCGGATAAAGAATTTAGCGCACCCACCAAAGGAGAAGCGAAGAAACTACTGGATGAATGGAAGGTCAAGATTGCAATACAGGATGCTATCACCAGCAATATAAAAGTATGTGACTATGCTCAGAAATACCTTTATCGCAAATCACTTTACGTTGAGGCTGGTATATTTAAGCAGAGCAGCCTGGACCGTCTGGAAAGGACATATAACACCCATATACGGGATACAGAAGCAGCAAGGCTGTCTTTCATCAACTTAACCGCTGACGATATTACACAGACAATTAATGCAAATAAAGATACTTTGAGCTATTCGTCCATTAAAAAAATCTATCTCTTTTGGTCAGCAATGATAAAGCACGCGAAAAATATGGGCGAGCTCCCGAATAACTACTCAATCATGAATTCCGTTATTATGCCGGCAGAGAATTCTCTGCCCGTGGAAACAAAAGAGATTGAGATTATAGATGAGAAGGATATTCCGATCATCGAGGAAATCGCAATGATGCCCAGTCCTAACCGGAATGAACGCTTCCTTTACCGATATGGTCCGGCTATTGTATTCCTTTTGAATACCGGTCTGAGAGGAGGTGA
>CASEML010000044.1 GCA_949289145.1 uncultured Eubacteriales bacterium
CAATAGAAAATGGTTTATTAAAGTACGCTTTTTTTGCAGAATGGTAGACTAAATCAGAACTTTTTCTTGAAATTAACCGTAAAAACAGTAAAAAGGAAGCTGTCGCTTCACGATTTTTCAATCGTTAATGCGACAGCCCCGTCCCGAGCCACCCGTTTTACGTGTGGGGGCGACTGTATCGGCAATAAAAATAAACGGGGCTGTAAAAAAAGTCCCTATTTGTGATACCAAAATTCAAATAACCTAGTTCTACTCAGTAGCTTATTGTGAGAATCGACAAATACGAAATGCTTATATTTAGCTATCTTAATGACATTGCCCATGAATGGGGGCTAGGGGGTTGAAGTGTCGAAGACACTTTTTTTATGCTTCTTTTCTTAACGCATTCAATGCTTCAATTAAGTTTTTATCTGTAACTTCAAAATTAGGATCCAAGCGGCAAGGCTTGATGGTTACAACATTCTGCATAGAAATAGTTATGTATTCAACAATATCTTTCTGAATATAGGTTTTGATACGTTTTGCGTCATCACCAACCACCAGTTCAATATCTTCACAGCATTTTCCAAGCTGAATAAAATCACCAAAGGCAGAAATTTCAGTCTTTTCCAGTACATTCATGATAGGGTGGTCATAGCGGTTTCATAATTGCTGAACGAAATCCTTTAAGGTAGGAAGTTTAGAATTGGCAACAAATTGATTAGAATACTCCATAAATACATCATATGCTAATTCTTCACCGTATTGGCTTAAATAGAACATTTTAGAACAATCGTTGTACTTTAGCACATATAAGGTTGGTAAGTAATAGACGTCATTTGGTAAGACGCAAAAACTTTCACCATTAATTAACTCAATTTTAACATATGCATACTCCATCTTACGATACTACTCCATTAAGTTTACAAAATTGTGTGTTTTAGCTTCCATAATATATCTTCTCCTACTGCTGATTTATTATTTACATTATTGTATATTTTTCGATAAAATTTACAATAGCTTTTCAAAAATCAAATTGTAGGTACAAATTTTGTTATATCTATAATTTTCTTGAAATAATTTAGTCAAAATGCACAAAGGTTGGATGACAGTTAAGAAAAATCATTATAATGTCGAAATAAAAAACAACATAGAAGTAGAAATCGTGAAGAAGGGCAGGCGAAAGTATGAAATTAGATAATATTTTGGATATTGTGAAGAAAGCATCTCTTGCTGAATATAAAGCATCTAAAAGTAATAAAGTAAAATCTCAGGAAAAAATAAATAATGTGTCTTTTAAAAAGGATGCCAGCTTGTTTTCCGGTGTGGAGGATACCAGCATAGATAAAAAAAGCATATTAGAATCTTTTGAGGAACTGGCAAAATCTGACGTGGACACCCAAAGAGATTATATGGCAATTATGTCTAATACTTTAAGCCGTGAAGATTTCAGACAATTTATGAAGAACGGTTATTCTTTCAGTGATACGGAAGTAGAGCATATTGTCACTGTAGTAGAAAAAATTAAGGTAAAGTTAGCTGAGGCGGGAATCAGTACTGCCTACACCAACGATGTTTCTCTGGAAGCTGTGGAAACTGTTACCGGAAGTAAAGCACAGGCGGTGCATATTGCAAAGGAATTAGAGAAAAATAATCTTCCGGCTACCGAGGAAAATATAAATGACATTGCAGAAACCATGAAACTGGCATCGGAAATCGATGAACTGTCGGCAAATGCAGTAAAATACATGCTGGAAAATGACATGGAACCTACCGTGATTAATTTTTACCGGGCAGAGTACAGCAGCTCTGGTATGACAAGCCAGAGAGAACAGGCATATTACACAGATACCCTTCCGGGATACTATGTAAAGAAGTCTCAGGATTTTAACTGGCAGGCCATTGAAGGACAGATGGAGAATATCATTACCCAGTCAGGGCTGCCGGTTACGAAAGAAACCATGGAAGGGGCAAAGTGGATGGTGGAAAATGGAATTCCACTGACCGAGAAAACTATCAGCAGTTATATAAAGCTTCAGGAAATTGATCTTCCGCCAAAAGCAGAAGAGTTGCTGCAAAATATTATTAATAGCATGAAAGAGGGAAAAAGACCCGCACAGGTGCTTTTGAGTGGAAGTGAAAATCATCTGGGGAAAGCGGTGGAAATTCAACAGAAATTAGACAGCGTTTCTGATGACGCTCTGAAAAATGTGGTGCTTGCAGGAAAAGATTTAACTATAGAAAATCTGGCGAGAGAACAAAAATCCATTGATAATAATGCAGATTCTACATTTATATATAAAAACGTGCAATCTGTAAATGAAGAATCTTATGAATTGGTTTCTGCCAGAAGACAGCTGGAAGAATTGAGACTTATGATGAGTGTAGAAGCTTCTTTTCGAATGTTAAAGCAGGGGATAGAAGTAGAAACCACAGAACTTTCAAAATTGGTGGAGGATTTAAAGGCAGAAGAACAGCAATACCAAAAGGCATTGTTTGAAGCAAAAGGAATGACATACACAGAAGAGGCCGGTAAACTATACCAAGAAACAGAAAGAAAGTTTGGCGAGCTTGCCAAGATGCCCATGGTGGCATTGGGAAGATTTACTGGAGAGGGAACCAATCCTACGGTAAGAGAGATTTATATGCATGGTCTGTTCGTGAAGGCATCTTTTGAAACAGCCCAAAGCAGCTATGAAACCATGATGACCACACCAAGAAGTGATATGGGAGATTCTATACAGAAAGCATTTCAAAATGTGGACGCTATTTTAAAAGATTTGTCTTTAGAAACCACAGAGGGAAACCGACGCGCTGTGAAAATCTTGGCATTTAACAAAATGGCCATTTCTAAGGATAATATAGCACAAGTAAAGCAGGCAGATACTTGTGTGAACCGTCTTATGCAGAATATGACTGGAGATGTTACGTTAGAATTAATAAGAAGAGGGAAAAATCCGCTGGATACGGATATATACACATTAAATACAGAAGCGGAAGAAATTAAATCACAGATGGGAGCTTCTACAGAAGAAAAGTACAGTGATTTTTTGTGGAAGTTAGAGAAAAACCAGGAAATAACAGCAGAGCAGAGAAATGCATATATTGGAATTTATCGATTGTTCCATCAAATTGAAAAATCGGAAGGTGCTGTAGTAGGAGCATTGTTAAATCAGGGGGCAGAAATCACACTGCGTAATCTGATCACAGGTGTAAAAAGTGCCGGAACCGCCAAAAACGGCGGTATTAAGGTTACGGTAGACGATAATTTTGGAGGAATTTCTCCGGGATATTCCAATGTTATTCCGATGGAAACGCAGATTAACTCTGGATTTTCAGAAAACGGTTCACAACAATATTATAATAAAAGTCAAAAACAGCAGCAGTATTATACTAATTTGGTAAAAGAAGTACTGGAAAACATGGAGCCGGAGAAACTGTCGCATATAAAAAACGCAGATAATTATAATATTTCATTAGAAAATTTTAGTGAACAGATGAAACATCTTCCGGTAAATGAAGAAGTTCAAAAGCAGTTTTATCAAGAGAAAATAAGTCAGTTAAAGGGTGCCCGTATGGTGGAAGGTCAGGTCATAAAAATGCTTCTTGATTATGAACAGCCGGTGACAGTCAATAATCTGGTGGCAGCAGATGGCTTGATGAATGAGCGCGGAAGATGGATTAAGCGTCTTATGATGGAAGCAGCAAAAGTGCCTAAGAAAAATAAGGAAAAAGAAATTTTGGACGCTGCAGAACGAGTGACGGATCGGTTGGTTTCAGAGGAAGCCGCACAGGCGGCTTACCAAGAGCTAGCAGGAGTAGAATCTGAACTGGTGGCATCTGCCATGGAAAAAGAAAATTTAAGTTATGTGGATATCCGTTCCTTAAAAATGCTTCATCAGGAAATTAAACTGACTGGTTTCTTAAGCCGTGAAGAAAATTATGAAATTCCGGTTCGGATCAACGAAGAAGTTACTTCTATTAATTTAAAAATTGTAAGAGGCAGCAACCAAAGCGGAACCGTTGCCATTACAATGGAATGTGAAAAATACGGTAAAATAGCAGCTTCTTTCCGAATAAAAGCAGATCGTATTACGGGCCTCATGGTGTCAGATACAGAGGAAGGTTATACATTCCTTCGTTCTATGGACAAAAATATAAAGATTGGTATGGCAGGTGAGTCTTATCGAGTTACTAAGCTAAATTACGCCATGAGTGAAAATGTAGATTTAAATCGGTTCAGTAAAACAAAGAAATCAGATAAAGAATCTAGGGTAAATGCCGTGGCTCTTTATCAATGTGCAAAAACATTTATCGGCCTGATTCGCAGTCAGGAACAAAACACAGAAGTTTCATAAATTTACTTCTTATGAAAAAAGAACTAACAACCGATACCTTTAATAGTATAAGGTAAGACATAATATAATAATAGGAGGAATCATATGAAGATCAATTATAATATTGCGGCTGTACTGGCAAACAGCCGTTTAAAAACAACTGAAAAAGCTCTTTCAAATTCAGTGGCAAAGTTATCGTCAGGTTATAAAATTAATTCAGCAAAAGATAATCCGGCAGGATTTGCCATTGCACACAAAATGAGTACCCAGTTAAGGGGTTTAGAAAGGGCTTCTGACAATGCATTGGATGGGGTATCTGCTATTGAAACAGCAGAAGGTGCATTAAATGAAGTGCAGTCTATGATTCAAAGATTAAGAGAGCTGGCAGTTCAAAGTGCCAATGATACATATACCTTGGAGGACAGGGAAGCAATCCAGATTGAAGCAGAAAATCTACAGGCAGAAATTGAGAGGATTTCACAGGAAACCGAATTTAATAAAAAATCTTTGTTAGACGGAAGTTTTGACACAAGAGCTTACAGCAATACAGATGGTGTTAGTGCAAGTCTGATTTCAGATTCTGTATCACCAGGGGATTATCAGTTTACTGTTACCGGTGTGGCAAGTAAGACAACTGTTCAGGCAGGGACAATAGATACAACAGCTTTTGGAGTTGCGGAAGATGTTGCAACTAAAGGAAGTATTACAATTAATGGTGTTAATGTAGAGATTTCTACTTCCGATACTGTTCAGGATATGTATGCAAAAATAAGAGAAACGGCAGAAGTTGCAGGTGTGGAAGTGAGTATGTCTGGAAATTCTCTGACGTTTACTTCAGAGGAATATGGCTCAAAGTGGGATGTGGAAATTACGGCAACACCTAGTACAATTGCAACTGCATTAGGTTTAACTGCTGCCACAAAAACAATGGGAGAAGATGCATCCATTACCCTGGTACAGGATACAAACACAGCAAATACGCCATCCCTATTCCAAAATACAGCATCCTGCAGTTGTGATGGTCAATACGTTAAGATTACAGATCGCGGCGGTTTTGAAATGACCATTAAAATAGATAATGAAAACTACCAGGATATTGTAGGCAATGCTGCCGCATCGTTGGTAGGAACCACTGCTACCGTTGTGGTAAAAGATTTTGGATACATGTCATTGCAGATTGGAGCTAATGAAAACCAGACCATGGATGTACGTATTCCTAATATGTCCTTAGAAAATATGGGAATTGAAAAGTTGAATTATCTCACCTTTGAATCTGCATCCAGAGCTATCACACAAGTGGATAATGCGCTTTCCTTCGTATCTTCTGTGAGAGCTAAATTAGGTGCATACCAGAATCGTCTGGAATATACTATTTCAAGTCTTGATGTGGCGGATGAAAGTCTCACTTCCGCATACAGCCGTATTATGGACGTGGATATGGCGGAGGAAATGACAAAATACACACAATACAATGTATTGCAGCAGGCAGGTGTTTCTGTGCTGGCACAGGCAAATGACCTTCCGCAGACTGTTTTACAGCTGTTACAGTAATGGTAAGAGAGAATATTATGAATAAAGAAAAAAAACAGGAATTTACCGTAAGAATTACAAATGCCAATCGAAGTGAGCTGGTAGTTATTTTATATGATATGATATTGACCTATATAGAAGAGGGTAAGACTTTTCTGGAGAATGGAAAACAGGAAGAATTTCATGAGGAAATAAAGAAAGCTCAGGATTGTGTTAAGGAACTGATTTCGGCATTAGATAAGCAGTATGAAATATCATCAGAGTTGGCAAAATTATATCTTTATGTAAACAGGACTTTTGCAAAAATCATGGTAAAACCAGAGGAAGAGTTGATTGCCTCAGCGGAGAATGTAATCAAGGGATTGCGGGAAAGTTTCCAGCAGATAGCTGATCAGGATGAGTCACCGACGCTTATGGGAAATGCTCAGGAAATATATGCAGGGCTTACTTATGGAAAGAATAGTTTAAACGAGAATCTTTCAGATGAAGGCGGTTCCAGAGGATTTTTGGCATAAATGAAATACTGAAAAACAAAAGCATTTAGAAACCATTGTGTTTTTAAATGCTTTTATTTTTAAATGCATTTCATTCTTCTTTTTCCATTTGGCGAACCAGTTCTAAGAGAAATTTGTACCTTTTTTGTACAGAGTTTACCTCATAAATATAGCAGTCAATTAAGTCGGGATTGATTACATTTTCAAAATTGGAGTAGGCAGTGTCCAAAGCAGATTTGGTTAAGGCGATATCCCGTACGATTTCCATATACTGCTTATTTTGCTTATTTTTTTCTTTGTTTTTCCAAAACATTCATATCACCACTTTCTAAGACATATATTAAAGTATAAGCATGTATATCCAATTTTATACAATTAAAATATGCAATCTGAGAAAATTTGTGGAGGTTTCAATGGACAGAGAAACAGGTATGTTATTTTTGATATTTATTTGTGGTATTGTTCTGGTAATTGTATTGTTTAAAAGCAAAGTAGAGTTTTTAATCAATATGGTTCTCCGCATGATGATGGGAACCATTGGAGTTTGTTTCGTAAACAGCATTTTAGTGTCACAGGGAATAGAGTTGGGTATTGGAATCAATGTAGTTACATTGCTTACGTTGGGAACGCTGGGGTTACCCGGATTTCTGTTGTTGTATGGTATGGTATTTTATAAGTTTTTATAAGTTAGTTTTTGTCATTATTGTACAGAGGTAAAAAAAATCTATAGTAAAATATAACAAAGCCACAACATGTTTCTGTGAAATAAATAGAAAAAGAAAAAAGCCATGGACAAATGAAAAATTCTGTAATATACTTTACTTACATTCCAAATAATATGATAAATCTAAATTATCTGTTTGAATCAAACAACAAAATTCCAAATGGGAAAATAAAAAGAAAGAAGTGATGCGTTGGAAATTGCAGTAAATATATTTTTTGGCAGTATTGCAGTGGTAATAATATATTATGATGTAAAAGATCATAAAATTCCCAATGGGTTGCTGGCGGGTGGATTGGCAGCGGCATTTGTCATACGGTTTCTAGACTGTGGGATACATGGATGTATCAGTGGTGCAGGCAGTATGCTTTTATTATTTGTACTGTTGTATCCTGTATATGGTCTTGGCATGATAGGGGCAGGAGATATAAAGTATTTGTGTATGTATTCTGCGTTGATTACTTGGAAACAGGCAATATACATGCTGTTTTACGCCTGTGTGCTGGGAGGCATTTGGTCTTTAGCACATATGTTGAGAAATAAAAGTATGATCAAAAGATTCCAGTACTTGAAAGAGTTTATTAAGGACATGGTTCGTCAGAAAAGTGTAAAAAAGTATTATACCCCAGAACAAGGCTATGCAGATACAATTGCTTTTGCATTGCCTATAGGTTTAAGTTATATATTGCATTTAGGAGGGATGTATTGATTGATACTTGTTATTCTAGACAGAGAAGAAGATTTTCTATATGGTATTACCACATACTTTCAGGAGAAACTTGAAAAAATGTTTGAAATTTATTCTTTTCATACAAAGGAAGCGCTCTTTGCATTTGGCAGGGAAAAAAAGAAAGAAATCGATATTTATCTTGGAAGTTGTTATTTAAACAGTGCAGAAAGAAAAGAACTGCAAATAAAACAGACCTTGTATTTTAGTCAGGGAGAACGAATAGAGGAGTCAGAAGGAGAGGTGATTTATAAATATCAGCCGGCAGAGTGTATTATGAAGGAGTTTTTGGAAATTTGTCACTTTTCCGGAGGAGTATCGGGCACAGACTTTCACAAAGATATAAAAATTTTAGGAGTGTATTCTCCCATAGGCAGATGCGGTAAGACTTCTCTTGCTCTGGTGATGGGACAGCTATTGGCACAGAATAATAAGGTGGTGTATGTAAGTCTGGAGGAATTTTCAGGATTTGAGCGGATAATCGGAGTTTATGATGGAATGGATATTTCTGATTTAATTTACTATATTAAACAGGAAAAAAAAGAACTTGGAATGTATATTAATGGAATGTTGCTGGAAGTGAACCGATTGAAAATTCTTCCGCCGGCAAAGATGGCGCCGGATATTCAGGAGCTTGGAGAGGAAATAAACACACTACTGCAGGAAGTCGCAAAAAGTAATCGATACGATGTGATTTTGGTGGATTTTGGAAGACAAATAAAGAGTGTGCTGCCGGTGCTGCATGATTTGGAAAGGCTGTATATGCCAGTGCTAAAAGATGTAGCTTCTCAGGCAAAGCTGGAGGAGTTCTTCCGCTTCTTAAGGAATTCTGAGTATGAGAAAATGGAAAAGAAGATTAAACAGTGCAAGTTAAGCTTTACAGAACAAATGGAATGGGAAACAGTGGAAGAATTATATTATGGAAGTTTTGGTGCACAGGCAGCAGAGCTGCTAAAGGAGGAGGGATTGTGGAATATCAAAACAGAATCAAAAGTGCCATAATGGAAGAGATGGATTTATCCAAAGAAATAGCAGACGAAGAAATCAGAAAACTCATTGATGCGCAGATTATACAGTATAGTAAGGAAAATTACATATCCATTGATGAGAGGTATCGGTTGGCCAGAGAACTTTTCTTTGATATCAGAAAGCTTGGCATTTTGCAGGAATTGATTGAGGATGATTCTATTACGGAAATTATGGTCAATGGTGTGGAACATATTTTTATAGAGCGAAATGGAAAAATTGAAAAATGGGATCAAAATTTTACTTCAAAAGAAAAACTTTCTGACGTAATTCAGCAGATTGTAGCAGAGTGTAACCGTGTGGTGAATGAATCATCACCTATCGTAGATGCCAGACTGGAAAATGGAGCTAGAGTAAATGTAATATTACCTCCCGTGGCATTGAATGGTCCTATTTTAACCATTCGAAAATTTTCAGATAAGGCAATTACCATGGACAAGCTGGTGGAATGGAATTCCATAAGCAGAGAAATGGCTGAATTTTTAAGTAAATTAGTAAAGGCAAAATATAATATTTTTATCAGCGGTGGAACCGGTTCCGGAAAAACTACTTTTCTAAATGCATTAACTGCATATATTCCCACAGATGAAAGAATTATTACAATTGAAGACAGTGCAGAACTTAAAGTACAGGGAATCCCCAATTTGGTCCGTCTAGAAACCAGAAATGCCAACGTGGAAGGCTGTGTGCCTATTACTATAAGGGATTTGATTAAGGCTTCTTTAAGACAAAGACCAGATCGAATCTGTATTGGTGAAGTTCGAGGTGCAGAATGTATTGATCTGCTTAGTGCTATGAATACAGGACATGATGGAAGTCTTAGCACAGGTCATGGAAATAGTGCAAGGGATATGATCAGCAGGTTAGAAACCATGGTATTGATGGGAATGGATATTCCTATGGCAGCTATTGAAAAGCAAATAGCATCGGCGATAGACATATTTGTGCATTTGGGAAGACTGCGGGATAAAAGCAGAAAGGTTTTGGAAATTACCGAGGTTTTAGGATATGAAAAAGGTGAGATAAAATTAAATTCCTTGTACAGATATGAGGAGAAAAAGGGCAGTGAAAATGGGGGAATGTATGGAACGTGGAGCAAAAAAGGAGAATTAAAAAATACAGAGAAACTAATAAACACAGGAGTTATGTAAAAGGAATTAATTATAAGGTATATCGTTTTAAACCCATGGAAATTGTGACGGTATGTTTCAAAGGAGTTTTGGTTTTAATGACGGTGAGTTATCTGTTTTATGATTCATGGGTAGCGGTGGTGTGTCTTAGTCCGTTTTTATTTCTATATTTTCATGAGGAGAGTAAAAGGCTTAGAAAGAAGCGGTTGGAACGTCTGCAGATGGAATTTAAGGAGGCCTTAATTCTGATTGGAGAATGTATGGAGGCAGGCTACTCTATAGAGAATAGCTTTGTAGAAAGTTATTTTTCCATGAAAGAAAGATTTGGAGATTCCTCCGATATGGTGCAGGAATTAAACATAATCAGGCAGAGTTTAAAATTGAACATAAAGATAGAAGAAGTACTGGTGGATTTTGCGGAACGAAGCGGCAGCGAGGATATTGGAGATTTTGCAGTGGTATTTTCTCAAGCAAAGAGAGGTGGCGGCAACATAGCATCCATTATGAAAAGAACAATTATAATGGTAAAAGAAAAGATAGAAATTCAAAGGGAAATACAAATTATGTTGTCAGGGAAAAAATATGAACAGAAAATTATGAGTCTGGTTCCTATTGGTGTTATGGCATATATCAGTGTTACTTCTAAAGGATACTTTGACGTGTTATATCACAATACGGTAGGAATAATGATTATGAGTGTCTGTCTTTTGGTGTATGTACTTGCCCTGTGTTTTGCAGAGTATCTTACACGGATAGAGGTATAGGTATGAAAAATCTAATATACAAAAGCAGGTTTTTTAGGAAACTCGTGGAAGTAAAGTTAAAGGCGGGTGTGCTGGAGAATGAAAAGGCTGTTAGAGAAGCGGCATATAAGGAGACATTGAAAATATTATGTTGTGTATTTGCAGTTGCCTTTTTACTAATTGTTTATGTAGGCACTTATGAGGAAAAGGAGGGAGTGATTCAACAGGGCAGTATTGCAAAAGATGACTGGGAAAGTGGATACGAATTGTACTATGAAGCAGAAGAGGGGGAGGTATATGGAAATACTCAGATTACTGTACCTCAAAAAAATTATAATAAACAGGAAGCGGAGAAGTTATTTCAACAGGTAGAGGAACATTTGGAAACGGAGATATTGGGAAACAATCAGAGTCTGGAGCGTGTAAGCAGTGATCTAAATCTTGTGGACTATCTGGATGGGATACCGGTGGAAATTACATGGAGTACAGACAAAGAGGAGTATATTAATTCTTATGGTCAAGTGTTTAATTTTTCAGTAGAGTCAGAAGGAGCAATAGTTATGGTTACTGCAATGTTGAGTTTGGGAGAATATGAAGAAGAATATAGTTTTCCTGTGTGTGTGGTATTACCCGATAAAAAAGACAGAAGTTGGTGGCAGAGGGCGGTAGAGCATAAACTGGAATCTCTGCTGGAGCAGACAAGTGAGGATAATGAGATCCTTCTTCCCCAGCAGATTGCTGGAAGTAATATTATATTTTTGCAAAAACATGACAGACGGCCGTGGGAATATCTTTTGGCAATTCCTTTATTAGCAGTATTACTTTTTTATGGAGCATTGAAGGAAGAAGAAAAGCAGAAGGATAAGAAAGAGGAAGAATTATTGTGGGAGTATCCTAAAATTGTCAGCAGGCTCAGCCTTTACATTCAATCGGGAATGACCAGTAAGAACGCAGTTGGAAAGATAGTGCGTGATTATGAAAAGATAAGAAGCGCATCAGGGAAAAAGGAGGTAAGAAAATTTGGATATGAAGAATTGAAAGTAACGTATTATGAAATGCAGAGTGGTGTTAGTGAGCATATGGCCTATAAGAATTTAGGAGAAAGAACCGGGCTCGCTGAATATAAAAAATTTTCTGCAATATTGGTACAGCAGCTGGAAAAGGGATCTAGAAGTTTTTTGGATAACTTACAGCAGGAAACAAGGGAAGCATTTGAAAAGCGTAAGAGAAATGCAAAAGAAGCGGGAGAAAAGGCGGGAACAAAGCTGTTATTTCCTATGGGAATTTTATTGGTGATTACTTTAGTGGTAATTATGACGCCTGCTTTTCTATCCTTTGCATTTTAAGTTGAAGTGACAGGAGGTAATGGTTATGAACGGTATCAGAAATTTTATCCAAGAAGAAGACGGCATTGGAGTAGTGGAGATTATTTTGATTTTGGTGGTTTTAATAGGGCTTGTGATTGTGTTTAAAGAACAATTAAGTTCACTGGTTACAAAGATTTTCAGCAATATTACTACCAATAGCAACAAAGTACTGAAATGATATGAAAGAGGATAAAAAAGAAAGAGGGAGCATTACAGTATTTTTAGCGTTGGTTTTACTGATTTTAATTTCTATTGTCACTCAAGTTATGCAGGAGGCTATGTTTCAGGCAGATAGAATTAAGCTGGCTTCTGCCATGGATGTTTCTTTTAATGCAGTATTAGGGGAATATTGCAAAGAACTGGTAGAAGAATATGGTTTGTTTTTTTTGGATGTTTCTGATGAAAGTGGTATGTTTGACAAGGAAAATGTAGCATCTCGCCTGGATTATTATATGTATAAAAATATACAGGAACAAAGCGGGATGCTGCAGATGCAGCTGATTGATACGGAGATAAAAGAATTTATCCTTGCTACAGATTGTGATGGCGTTGCTTTTTTGAAAGAAGCGGTAAAAGCATACAAGGAGAAAATGGTAGCTAAGACCATAGAATCGGCAATGCAGCAATCTCAAAAATATCAAGAAGCAGAAAAATCTAGAAAAGCCATAGAAGAAAACCAGATACAGCCATCTGAATTGGAAATTCCTAAAGAAATTAAAGTGGACACAAAAGAAAAGGAGAAGGCAGAGAAAGTGGTAAATCCAGTGAAAGTAATCGAAGCTTTGAAGGCAAATGGGTTTCTTGGTATTGTGGCATGGGATTTACCTATTTCTTCCAAATCCATAGATTTAGGTACAACATTGCAAAGACGCAAATTAAATCAGGGAAACTCTCAGAAAAAACAAACGGCTTCTGTTTCAGAAAAAATAGTATTTGATTTGTATTGTAAGGATCAGTTTTCCTATTTTGGAAATCAAAAAAGAGACGATATATCTAGCTGTATAAATTATGAAATAGAATACTTAATTTGTGGCAAAGCAGGAGACAAAGAAAATCTCAAAGGAGTGTTGGAGAAGATTATTTGGATGCGGGAAGGAATTAATTTTGCATATCTTTTAACTGACAGTGAAAAAATGGCAGAGGCAGAAGCACTTGCTGCTGCGTTGGTGGGATATACAGGTATTGTTCCTCTAATCACGGCAATGAAGTTTGCGATTTTGGCAGTATGGGCATATGGAGAAAGTTTGTTGGAAGTAAGGATTTTGCTTACAGGAGGTAAAGTAGATTTTATAAAAAATAAGAATAATTGGAGATTGCAATTATCAGAGCTTTCTAATGTAGCAACAATTATAAAGGGTAATGCAAAGGGGGATGAGCAGGGTCTTGCATATGAGGAATATCTTTGGATATTGTTAAGTGTGTCTCCAACAAAGGGTAAGTGCTATCGAAGTATGGATTTGATCGAGAAGAGAATACAGGGTATAACAAATATAATTTCATTTCGTATGGATAACTGTATGTCATATATGACAGGAGAAGCTTCGGTAGTCAGCAGGTGCGGTAGAATTATAACGGTTTCTAAAGAAATGGAATACTGGTAAAGAGTCAGGGTGTGTGTAATATGTTCTTTTCTTACAACAGGTTATTACATGTATACAGAATAAAGAAACAAAACAAAGAAAATAATTATTATAATTTCAGATGCAGTATTTCTCTCAGAAGGATTAAGGGTAAGAAAAGGACATTTTACACATCCTCTGGCGGCTATACATATAAAAGAGCATCTCTTACAGTGGAAGCAGCTATGGTATTTCCTATTTTTATTTTTGCATTTTGGATTGTGCTGTATGGGTTTAAAATCACAGAGCTGCAGGCAAAAGTACAATACGCCCTAAATGTAGTGGCAGAGGAAATGGCAGCCTATTCGGATGTAAAAAGCAAAACAGCGGCTTCGGCACTTTTTATTTCTGGTTTAAAGAGCTGTGATGCAGATGTTTCCTTTGTATCTGGAACATGGACAGGATTCAGTTTGGGAAAATCAAATATTCAGAAAAAAGATTCTGTGGTTTATCTGGAAGTGGCTTATAAAATAAAGCTGCCCCAGTTACTGGGAATAAAATTTACTGTTCCTTGTACGCAGAGTGTCTGGACCAGAGCGTTTCATGGAAGAAGCCTAAAGGAAAAAAGTGCAGGAAAAATTGTTTATATTACGACCGGACAGACTGTATATCATACAAATAGGCAGTGCAGCTACTTAAATTTATCTATTCAGAAGATTACGGAAGCAGATTTTAGTAAACAGAGGCACAGATACTTGAAACAATATAAAGCTTGCAGTACCTGTAAAAATATAGAGGGGTATGGATACATATATATTACAGAAAGTGGAACAAAGTACCATTATACTTTAGCCTGTAAAAATTTGAAACGCACTATACAAAGGGTTATGTTAGAGGAGGTAAATGACAGGAGGCTTTGCAGCAGATGTAATAAAAATACACACAAAAATTGAATTGGTAGGATAGAGGTGGCAGACATAGGAGTAGGAAAAGTTATATTATGTATTATATTGTTTTTGGAAAGTTATATAGATATTAAAAAAAAGCGAGTATGGATATGGCCGATAGTAAGTACAGCGAGTGTGGGGATTTTTGGCAAAATAATAGAAAAAAATGTGTCTATAAAGGAGCTGATCATAAGTTTGGGGATTACTGCAATTTTTGCAGTAATCAGTAAAGTGAGCAATGAAGCACTTGGAATGGGTGATGTGTGGATAATAGGAAGTATATTAATTGTAATGGGGGTGATGAAAGGAGTGGGAATACTTTTTTTATCTTTTTTGCTGGCGGCAGTATATGGCGGAATCTTATTGGTGGTAAAAAAGAAGGGAAAGAATATAACATTTCCCTTTGTACCATTTCTATTTCTAGGCACAATAGGAGGTGTATGGATGGAATGAGTAATAGAGAGAATGGTTTGAAGCAAAATTATCGCATACCTAAGAATAAATTAAAAGGAAGTATCACGGTAGAGGCTTCTTTGCTGTGTCCTATTTTATTTATTATAATTATAATGCTTTTCTTTTTAATTATATTTTGTTACAACAAAATAACAGTATGGAAAAATACATATTATACAGGGATAAAATTGGTGGAAGCGGAAAGAAAAGGAGCCATATATGATTTAGAAACGGAGTGGAACAGAATTTCCAAAGAAACTTTAGTTTTGCCGGAGAATATACAGGTTAGTAAGAAAAAAACGGCAGGCAGTATTACTATTACGGGTAAAATAGAATTTAACATTCCATTTTGGGGAAACGTAGATATTCAGGAAAAAAGCGTGATGCCCTTGCACAGCATGCGAGAAAATGTTGCAAGAAATAAGTTGTGGAAAAAAACAAGTGGCTGACATAACAGTTAGTAAATACATGGGAGGAAAAAGTGGAAGGTTATTTTAAAAGAGAGAAGGATAAGAACTATCTGGTATTTGAAAATGCAATGGAGGAAGAAAGCTACAAATATAAAATGCTGCGGTATAATAGAATATCCGTTTTATTAGATTGCAAGATTTATTGTATAGACAATATCACAAGAATACAGTATGATATTAGTTCTAAGCAATCATTGCAGAGAATATGTGAAAAAAAGCATTTAAATCAGAAACAGTTCCAAAAAATTTTGGGATCTATACGAAAATTAATACAGGAATTGGAGCGGTATTTTTTGCGGCTGGATGAAGTGTTTTTAAAACCAGAGCATATTTATACAGATATGGAAACGTTTCAGCTATATTTTTGTTATTATCCTCATAAAGAAATAACTCAGTCAGAGGAAGAATTTCACTCATTGGCAGAATATCTGATTAATCATTTGGATTATGAAGATAAACAGGTAATTGAGCAGGGGTATGCATTGTATCGTTATACTCTTCAGGATAATTACGATATTTTAAAAAGTATTCAAAAATCCATGGGAGAACAGAAGAAAGTGGAAGAATGTCCCAAAATGCAGGAACAGATCATACCAGAAGATTATGTAGAATCAGAGTATAAATATAGTGAGCAAAACAAGGATACAAAAGTGGAAGAGGGAGGATTTTTCATTCAATTTATGAATCGTTTTAAGCGGGAATTGAAATCAGTTGGGAACTATGATGTAGAAAAAGAGAGATGGAATACAGAAAGTGTTGTTGAGATAGAAGATGCGGAAGAAGAACACTACGGTCATACCATGCTGATCAAAGAAGTTCAGGGGAAAGCAAAGCATTATCTTGTATGTTTGAGTGAAGGTGGATATCAGGACTTTACTATAGACAAATTCCCGTTTGTGGTTGGAAAAGGAAAAGAGTGGGCAGATGGAGTGATTCCACATAATCTGGTCAGTAGGATTCATGCCCAATTTGACGAAGAAGAAGGGGAAATATTTATTACTGACCTGAATTCTACCAACGGAACTGTTGTAAATGATGAACTGTTGGAAGCAAATCAGACAATGCAGTTAAAAAGTGGGGATATAATTCATTTTTCCGATGTATATTATAGGTTTGTATAGCTTGACACTGGAAAAAAGACGTGATAAGGTTTAAAAGAAGAAAGAGGTATAAATATATGAAGATAAACATTTATTACGGCGGACGGGGTCTCATTGATGATCCTACCTTATACGTTATTAATAAAATGCAGGAAGTCTTTGAAGAATTGAATGTTAAGGTAGAGCGAATTAATATTTACGAACAAAAAAATAATATTGCAACTTTGCCGCAGACATTGAAAGAGGCAGATGGCATTATTTTGGCAACCACGGTGGAATGGTATGGCATTGGCGGTTATATGCAGCAGTTCTTGGATGCCTGCTGGTTATACGGTGACAAGAATAAGATCAATGGTCTTTACATGCAGCCGGTAGTGATGTCTACTACATATGGAGAAAAAGAAGGAGTACTTACTCTTTCTAACGCATGGGAGATTCTGGGTGGAATTCCGGTAAGTGGTGTATATGGATATGTAGATGATTTGATTTCCTTTGAGATGAATGAAAAATTTTCAAAGCTTATCGAGAAAAAAGCAGAAAATACATACCGGGCTATTTCTCAGCATTTAGTGGAACTTCCGACCAGTAATCAGGCAGTGAAAAAGAGTGTTTTGCGTACAAAGGGAATAGAGCTGACTCCTCAGGAAAGTGAACAGCTTTCTAGGTATGCGTCGGATGATGCTTATGTTAAAAAGCAGAAGGAAGATATTCAGGAGCTTACCAGTATCTTTAAGGATATGATGAGTAAGCAGGAGACACCAGATGGTACGGAATATATTCAAGAGTTGATGGAAGCATACACACCGGAAACAGAATTTCATGCAGTATATAAATTTGTAATATCGGATAAGAAGAAACCGCTGATTGTGGATATTGGAGAAGATGGTTTAGAGTGTTATTACGGCAATTTGGAAAATGTGGATGTGGCAGCTAAGACAACACCGGAAGTTTTTGATAATATTATTCATGGAAGAATTACATTTCAGAGAGCATTTATGGCAGGTGATATGACAGCAAAGGGCAATTTTAAGTTGCTGCGAATGTTGGATGTCATATTTCCATTTGGTGAATAGATTGGAGGCAGAAAAAATGAAAGATAATAATTGTATTTTTTGTAAAATTGCAAATGGTGAAATTCCATCTTCTACATTATATGAAGATGAAAAAGTGCGGGTGATTCTTGATATATCACCGGCATCAAATGGGCATGCATTGATTTTACCTAAGGAACATTATGCAAATATTTATGAGATAAGTGATGATATGGCTGCTCATGTGATGAAAACAGCAAAAAAAATGGCTAAAAAGATGCAGGAAGAATTAGGGGCAGAAGGATTGAATCTGGTACAGAACAATGGTGAATTGGCAGGTCAGACTGTATTTCATTATCATATGCATTTAATTCCAAGATATCAGGGAGATAAGGTTAATGTGAAATGGGAAACGGGAGAACTTTCTGAAAGTGTAAAAGAAGAACTGGTGAAGAAGCTTTCTCTTTAGTTAGTGACGTTGATGGAAATCAACTGATAATTTTAAAATAAGTGATAGTAAGCAACAGCCCCGCTCAGAAGTAAAATTCTAGGCGGGGTTATTATGATTTATTTATAACAATAGAAAGGGTGAAGGGCAGGTTTACTATTATCTGCTGTATTCTTTGATCAGATTTGTAATGGTAATAATAGCATCTGTTTGAGAACTCTTTTTCATAGCAGATACATATTTTTCTTTATGTTCATAAACATCTTTTATGGCTGCAGATAGAGTTTCTTTTGTCAGCTGTTCCTCCTCGATCACTACGCTAAATCCCTGTTTCTCAAAAGACCGGGCATTTAATATCTGGTCACCACGGCTGGCAGCGGCAGACAGGGGAATTAAAATATTTGGTTTTCTAAGTGCTAAAAGTTCGCAGATAGCATTTGCACCGGCTCTGGAGATTACCACATCAGAAAGTGCAAAAATATCGGTCAGTTCCTTTTTTATATACTCAAATTGACGGTATCCCTGTTTATGGTTTAAAGAAGTATCTAGTTTTCCTTGTCCGCACAGATGAACAATCTGAAAATTTTTCAAAAGTAAATCCAGATTGCTGCGAATGGCGGCGTTAATGGCTGCGGAACCGAGACTGCCTCCTATAATCATAATGACTGGTTTGCTATTGTCAAATCCTAAAAAGTTCCAGGCTTTTTCTTTGGAGCCTTCCATAAGTTCGCGGCGGATTGGAGAACCAGTAAGAACGGATTTTCCGTCCGGAAGGTATTTCATAGTTTCCGGAAAATTACAGCACACCTTTGTAGCAGATGGAATTGCCAGTTTATTGGCCAGACCCGGTGTCATATCAGATTCGTGGATAATAGCAGGAATTGCCAGGCGTTTTGCTGCTATTACAACCGGAACTGTTACAAAGCCGCCTTTGGAAAAAATAATATCCGGTTTTAGTTTTTTTAATAATTTTTTTGCTTCGCCATACCCTTTTAACACTTTAAAAGGATCAGAAAAGTTTTTGAAATCAAAATATCTTCTTAATTTGCCGGAAGATATGCCATAGTAAGGAATACCTATTTCTTCAATTAATTTTTTTTCAATGCCGTCATAGGAACCAATATAATGGATCTCATAGCCTTCCTTTTGTAAGGTTGGAATTAAAGCTATATTTGGTGTCACGTGTCCGGCGGTACCACCACCTGTTAAAACAATTCGTTTCATAGTGAATATAAGCCTCCCGGTTACTGCATAGATTTTAATGCTTTTACTAACTGATCAGGACAGGAAGTAGGACGCATGCCGCAGCGGATGCCTTCTAGTTTTGAAATGGCATCATCTACCCTCATTCCGGTAGCCAGAGCTGCGACACCCTGAGTATTTCCTGAACATCCTCCAATAAACTTTACATGGGTAATAATCCCGTTTTCTACTTCAACCTCGATTGCCTGTGAGCAGACACCCTGTGTTTTATATATCATTTTCATTCCTCCTAATTAGAAAATATGTGTGAAATTGTTGTATATATGTAGTCATTTTATTATAGCAGATTCTTTTTGCGTTTTCCACCAGAATCAGAATATGTAAAAAGGGGCAAAAACCTGCAGGAATATGCCGGAATTTGAAGAATGATTTTCGTTGAAATGCATGGCGCCTACCTTTATAATCATAAGCAAACAGAAAATATGAGGTGAATGGAAATGACAATAAGTATGTATGAGTTTGTAAAACACGGATACCTGATTAACTTAAGTTTAGTATTTGCCCTTTTTGCAATTTTAAGCAGGCTGATACTGGGAATTATTTATGATATTTTGCTGAAGGAAACAGAAAATATAGGTGTTTCTAAAGCTAAATTCAGCAGAAACTATAAGGCAAAGATAGAAAGCGGAATTCAGGTGGAGCATTTGGTGAATAACCCAGTAGTTTATGTGGAAAAGTATATCCGAAAACAAAAATTCTTGGGGATAAGTCTGAGAGGACTAACACAATTGTCGGTATGTTTCCTTCTTCTGTCAGTTACATTGAATGTTTTCACCAGTGCAGTAGCAATCATAAAAGAGATGCAGACGGAGCTGATCCTGTGGAGTATAATGATAAACATTATTGCAGTACTGCTGTTCTTTTTTGCAGAAGCTTTGATTGATTCTAGTTATAAGTATGATGGCATTGTAATAAATATGCAGAATTATTTGGAAAATGATTTTATAAATCACCGTAACGCTCAGAGAGAAGCGGAAGAGGAACTGGAAATCAAGGAGAATGCCCAAAATGTAAAAAATATGGAACAGCGTATGGAGAAATTGGAAGAAAAACTTATGGCCACAGAGAATATTTCCATATCTTCCGATGAGGCCAAAATTATTCAGGATGTATTAAAAGAATTTTTAGCTTGATTATATGGTTTACTTTTGCTAAAATGACATTAAGTACGGCTATTATTATGAAAATAGTAGCAAATTGGTTACATATATAAGAAGGAGTGTGCAGTAATGTCTAAAGTAACATTTGATTACTCAAAAGCAACAGGATTTATTAATGAAAAAGAAGTAGAAAATATGAAGAAACTGGCTCTTGATGCAAAAGAACAATTAGTTTCTAAAACAGGTGCAGGAAATGACTTTTTAGGATGGATTGATCTTCCGGTAAATTATGATAAGGACGAGTTTGAAAGAATCAAAAAGGCAGCGGCTAAGATTCAGAATGATTCAGAAGTATTAGTGGTTATTGGTATTGGTGGTTCTTATCTGGGAGCAAGAGCTGCAATTGAATTTTTAAGACATAATTTCTATAATTCTGTATCCAAAGAAATAAGAAAAACACCGGAAATCTATTATGCAGGCAACAGCATCAGCAGCACATATTTAAAGCATTTATTAGATGTAGTGGGTGACAGAGACTTCTCTGTAAATATTATTTCTAAATCAGGAACAACAACTGAGCCTGCAATCGCATTCCGTATATTCAAGAAAAAACTGGAAGAAAAATATGGAAAAGAAGAAGCCGCTAAGAGAATCTATGCTACTACGGATAAAGCAAAGGGAGCATTAAAGAACTTAGCCACAGAAGAAGGATACGAAACATTTGTGGTACCTGATGATGTGGGAGGACGTTTCTCTGTACTCACAGCTGTTGGTTTACTGCCGATTGCAGTAAGCGGTGCTGACATTACAAAATTAATGGAAGGTGCAGCTTCTGGAAGAAAGCGTGCACTGGAAGCAGATTTTGAAGAAAATGATGCTTTAAAATACGCAGCAATTAGAAATATTTTATTGCGTAAAGGAAAAGCCATTGAAATTGTTGCCAATTATGAGCCAAGCCTTCATTATGTATCTGAATGGTGGAAACAATTATACGGAGAATCAGAAGGAAAGGATCAAAAGGGTATTTTCCCGGCAGCAGTTGACTTAACAACAGACTTACACTCCATGGGACAGTTTATTCAGGATGGAGCAAGAATCATGTTTGAAACTGTCATGAATATTGAAACTTCTAAAGAAGAAGTTATTTTAGAAGAAGAACCGGTAGATTTAGACGGATTAAATTATTTAGCAGGAAAGAGCGTGGATTTCATCAATAAGAGTGCTATGAACGGAACAATTTTAGCTCATACAGATGGAAATGTGCCAAACCTGTTAGTTCAGATTCCGGAACAGAACGAATTCTACTTAGGTGAATTATTCTATTTCTTTGAATTCGCGTGTGGTATCAGTGGATATCTTTTAGGAGTAAATCCATTTGATCAACCTGGTGTGGAAAGCTACAAGAAAAATATGTTTGCTTTACTTGGTAAACCGGGATTTGAAAAAGAAAGAGAAGAGTTATTAAAAAGACTGTAAGTATAGAAAACAGAGGCGGCGGTGTTAATCGCCGCCTCTGTTATGTATGAGAGGAATTAACATATGAAGATAGTAATGCTTGAAAGAGACAGCCTTGGCACAGATGTGAGCATGGAAAAATGGAAAAGATTTGGAGATTTTATAGAGTATGCTACCTCCAATGAAAAAAACACACCGGAGCGTATAAGGGATGCAGAGATTATTATTGTAAATAAGGTAAAGTTAAATGAGCAAACCTTGAAGGAAGCTAAGCAGGTGAAGCTGATATGCGTCACAGCCACAGGAACAGATAATGTAGACAGAAAGTATGCTACCAGCCGTGGAATTGTAGTTACCAATGTAAGGGGATATTCCACAGATTCTGTTGCGCAGCATACCTTTGCATTGTTATTTTACATATTGGAAAAATTGAATTATTATGATAAATATGTAAAGACAGGACAATATGGGGAAAGTAGAATGTTTTCCCACTTTGGAAGAACATTTACAGAACTTTCCGGTAAGACTTGGGGAATTATCGGGCTGGGTGCTATAGGAAAGAAAGTGGCAGACATAGCAGAAAGCTTTGGATGTAAAGTAATCTATTATTCCACATCCGGCAGAAATAATCACAAACATTATGAGCAGGTGGATTTTGACACGCTGCTTTCTAAGTCGGACGTTGTGAGTATTCATGCCCCTCTTGCAGAAAACACAGAGCATTTAATTGGTGCAGATGCCTTCCGGAAAATGAAAAATACAGCAATATTGATCAATGTGGCCAGAGGTGCTATTGTGGACGAACAGGCATTGGCAGATGCATTAAATAACAATGAAATTGCCGGAGCGGGGATAGATGTGGTCAGCAAAGAACCCTTAGAGGCAACTAGCCCATTATATAGTATAAAAGACAGTACAAAGTTGATTATTACTCCCCATATGGCATGGGCGTCTAAGGAAGCCAGAGAAAGACTGGTAGATGGTGTGGCAGAAAACATGGAAGCATATCTGTCCGGAAAACCTGTAAATGTGGTTAACAGAGAACTGTTATTAAAAAATGTCATTCTAATTGGTATGCCGGGTGTAGGAAAAAGTACCATAGGAGTGATGCTTGCCAAAAAGCTTGGTTATGAATTTGTTGATTCTGATTTATTGATTCAGTCCAGAGAAAAAAGGCTGTTGAAAGAAATTATAGCAGAAGAGGGGCTGGACGGATTTTTGGAAATTGAAGCAGATGTAAATGCCGAAGTTGATATCGAAAATGTGGTGTTGGCAACCGGCGGAAGTGTAGTTTATAAAGAGAGAGCCATGAAACACCTGAAAGAGATCGGAACTATAGTTTATTTGAAGGTTTCCTACGAAGAATTGGAAAAACGCCTTGGGAATCTAAAAGAGCGAGGAGTTGCCCTGAAAGAAGGACAGACTTTGAAGGATTTGTGTGACGAAAGGTGTCCCCTTTACGAAAAGTATGCGGACATAATTGTGGATGAAGAAAGTCTCGGGCTGGATGAAACATTGGACAAAGTCCTTTACAAGATAAGAAAAACGAGTTAAAATAAATAGTTGCAAACCTTAAGAATAAGAAACAGCAATTAAGGAGATGTAAGATGAAGAAATGGACGAAGCATAAGAAGCAGGTATCGCTGTTTTTTGCAATGGGGGCAGTTGCTTCCGTTCTTGCAATATTTACCATACATCCTGTGTTCGGAAGTTTGGAACGTAATAATGAAAACTACTATACGCTTACATTGAATGATGTTGTGATTGGACAGGTATCGTCCTTGGACGGCATACAGGAAATGTTATTGGAAGAAAAGTCAAAAGTGGCATCAGAACAGGAAGGCCTGACGATTGTCAAGGCAGATTTTGAATATACAGCGGAACATAAGATATTTGCCAGCACCACATCGGAGAGAGAGCTAAAAAAGAATATGCGGGAAGTACTGCAAAAAGGTACAGTTACCTTTAATCAGAAAGCATATACTGTAAAAATTAATCAGTTTACTGTGACGCTGGCCTCGAAAGAGGATGTTGTGGAATTATTAAATGCGGCAAAAGAAAAGTACGACACTAACAATGAGTACCAAGTAGAGCTGGTGGCAGACAGTGCAAGGGAATTGAATGTAATGACTACAGAAATGGTGAAGGTGTCAAAGTCAGAAAGTGACAGTCCCAATGTTTCTTCTGCCATGATAAATGCAGGTATTTGTACGGTGACGGATGAGTTGTCCTATGGGGAAACTAACATAGAGGATGTATATACAGAAGGACTTGTAGAGCTTTCTTTTGCGGATACGGTAGAAGTGATAGAGTCTTATGTGAAAGATGATGAAGTTACACCCTTAAGTGAGGCAATTGACCTTGTAACCAAAGACAAAGAAAAAAATAAAATTTATGAAGTTAAATCAGGAGATAGCCTGTCTGTTATTGCAGAAAATTATAATACTACGGTGGACAACCTAGTTGCTATCAATGAAAATATTGATAATGCAGATTCGGTGATTCGAGTGGGAGATGAACTTACCGTAACGGTTCCGGAGCCGGAATTATCTGTTATCACGAAAGAAGAGAAGATGTATAATGAGGAATATCAGGCAGAGACTCAGTATATTGACAATGATTCGTGGTATACAACAGAGCAGGTGGTAAGGCAGGAGGCAAGTACCGGTGAGCGGAATGTTATTGCTGTGGTAACCAGCAGAAACGGAGAGGAAACAGGGAGAGAGATTATTCATGAAGAAATTATAAAAGAATCTCAGCCTGCAATTATTGAGCGGGGAACTAAAACGCCTCCAACTTATATTAAGCCGATTTCTGGTGGAACCTTTACATCAGGTTTTAAAATGCGTTGGGGAAGGCAGCATAAAGGTGTGGACTGGGCATGTCCAATAGGTACTGCTGTGAAAGCATCTTCTGCAGGAACTGTTGTCAGTGCCGGATGGGTCAGTGGATATGGTTATTGTGTAACCATCAGTCATTCTGATGGACGCCAGACTCGATATGCACATCTTAGTAAAATATTAGCGTCTGTGGGGCAAAGTGTATCACAGGGAGAAAAGATTGCGTTGAGCGGTAATACGGGTCGAAGTACTGGGCCACATGTACATTTTGAAATTATTATTAATGGCACTCAGGTAGATCCAATGAAATATTTAGAATAAACAATATGGCAGAAGATTGGGGAACTTCTGCCATATTTTTCGTTGTTTTTTTCAAAAATTACATGTTTACAAATGAACGGATTATGATATAATGAAATATGGCATATTTATGGGAATTCAATGAAAAGGAATATGTGAAAAATAGGAATAGTAGAAAAAAATTTATCATAAACATAAGATATAAGAAACTGATAGAAAATAATTATAAATAATATAGAGGTGTGTAATGGAACAATACGTTATTAAAGGCGGCAATCCATTAGTTGGAGAGGTAAAAATCGGCGGTGCTAAAAATGCAGCCCTTGCAATACTGGCAGCGGCAATTATGACAGATGAAACAGTATATATAGATAATCTTCCCGATGTGCGGGATATTAATGTGTTATTACAGGCCATTGAGGGAATTGGGGCAGTAGTAGAAAGAATTAACAGACATACAGTAAAAATCAATGGTTCTATGATTCGGGATATAAACATTGAATACGAATATATAAAAAAAATACGAGCATCTTATTATTTGTTAGGTGCATTACTTGGAAAATATAAAAAGGCAGAAGTGGCACTGCCGGGAGGCTGTAATATTGGAAGCCGTCCTATTGACCAGCACATCAAAGGCTTTCGCGCATTGGGTGCTGAGGTAAAAATTGAACATGGTCTTATTATTGCAGAAGCAGAAGAATTGACAGGAAATCATATTTATTTAGATGTGGTAACTGTAGGAGCTACCATTAATATTATGATGGTTGCGGCGTTAGCTAAGGGAAATACTATTATTGAAAATGCAGCCAAGGAACCACACGTTGTTGATGTAGCAAACTTTTTAAATAGTATGGGGGCTAATATCAAGGGCGCCGGTACTGACGTTATTCGAATTAAAGGTGTAGAAAAACTCCATAAGACGGAATATTCCATTATTCCAGATCAGATTGAGGCAGGAACTTTTATGTTTGCGGCAGCAGCAACAAAAGGAGATGTAACTGTAAAAAATGTTATTCCAAAGCATTTAGAAGCTACCACGGCAAAACTGTTGGAAATTGGATGTGAAGTGGAAGAATTTGACGATGCGGTTAGAGTAGTAGCATCTAAACCATTACAGCACACACATGTGAAGACTTTGCCATATCCAGGTTACCCTACTGATATGCAGCCGCAGATTGCAGTTACATTGGGACTTTCTCAAGGTACTAGTATTGTAACTGAAAGCATTTTTGAAAATAGATTTAAGTATGTGGATGAACTGGCACGTATGGGCGGTGACATTAAGGTAGAAGGGAACACTGCTATCATTAATGGTGTTCAAAAATATACTGGAGCCAGAGTTAGTGCACCGGATTTAAGAGCAGGTGCGGCACTGGTTATTGCAGGTTTGGCGGCAGAAGGCATTACGGTAGTAGATGATATTGTATATATTCAAAGAGGGTATGAATGTTTTGAAGAAAAATTAAAAGCTTTAGGTGCCCAAATACAGAAAGTCAGCAATGAAAGTGAAATTCAAAAATTTACTTTGAAAGTTGGTTGAAAAACAGGCGGTTGCTTTGTGCAATCGCCCGTTTTTTATAATATATTTAAATTACGGCTTTAATATACAAATCATTTGTTTTTGTCAGATCAATAAAATGTTTCCCCGATTTTACCATAGGTCTGGATAAGAACTGTTTATTAATCATAATAACCTCTGCCTTTTGATCATTGCTTAACAGAACTGTATTATTGATAAAGGCATTAGAAACATGGTCTAAAAACGTAAGTATGTAACGAGTTTCAAATTTCTGCAGTCCTTCCAATTCAAATTGTTTGATCACATCAAATGGGCACATTGCATCCCGGTATGGGCGGGCACTGGTTAGGGAATCATATTCAGCAACAATTCCCACAATTTTTGCAAAATCTGTAATTTGCGAAGTCCGGTAGGCTTTCGGATAGCCTGTACCGTCACATCGTTCATGATGCATCAGTGCAGTCAGTTTAATTCTTTCGTCAATTTCTTGATTTTTTAAAATTTCATATCCATAAATGGTGTGTGCCTCCATCAGAGAGCGTTCTGATGGGGAGAGTATTCCGCTTTTTTTTATAATAGTATCGGATACTCGAATTTTTCCAATATCATGTAGAAGGCCTGAAAGAGTAAGAACACTTAAGTCCTCTTCGTTCAGATTAAGCCAGTGACCGAATACATGACAGATTAATGCTGTGTTTAGAGCATGAACAAAGGTAGAATCATCATATTCACGCATGCAGTGAAGCATATCGAATATATTTTTACTACCCGCACTTTCAATGACGGAGTTGACTCTGTTTAAAAATTCATTGGAACGAATTTTTTTATTTTTGTTTGCAATATCTAGAAATTCTGTTTTTAAAACATAAAGATTTTTAAAAAATTCTTCTTTGAATCTTTTAAATTCATAAGAATGTTTCAGGCGTTTAGAATATGATTCGTCTTCACCAGAAACAGAAATTACCGGTTCCGAAGGAATGGAATCTTTGATTTTTACATTGCTGATAGCATAGAATCCCATTTTATTAATCATATAGTCCGTAAGTTCTGTGTCTTTAGGGAGTAAAAGTTTATTATCAAAAATATAAATGTCATCAGCTAAAATCATTCCTGCTTGTAACTGGGAAACAGATATAAGACTCATACACGACCTCCTATTTTAATATAATAATATACCTTGTTTTATTATATCATACAAAATATAAAAAGTAATTAAAAATAGGGAAATTGAAAGAAATTTTGTACCAACATCCGACAGGCTGAATAGAACAACAAAAAAATTCACAGAATTTTTAAAGACTTTTTAGTGAAAATATGATACGCTATTAAAGTATTTATCGAAGAAGAAAAAGGAGGAACTTATGAAGCGGAGATATAAAATAATCGCAGCATTAATGATGAGTGTTGTGGTATTGGGAGGCTGTGGAAACAGTAAAGATGCCGATCAGGAAACAACAGGAGTGGAAATTACGGCAGAAATGGCAGAAGAATATGTAACGCTTGGAGACTATGAAGGAATTGCCTTAACCAAATATATCAGTGAAATATCGCAGGATGATGTTGAGGCGAAAAAAGAAGAATTTATGGAAGATTACAGAGTCCAGACAGAAGTTACTAACCGCGCTATTCAAGAAGGAGATTTTGTCAGCCTAGAAATTACAGAAACAGAGGACGGTCAAACAGAGGACTATGGAACTGTGGAAATTACGGTAGGAGAAGAAGAATTTGATGCACAGATTGACGCAGGATTAGTAGGTCATAGCACAGGGGAGACTGTTACTGTGGAAAGCAGTTATTTATCAGATGAAGGGGAAGAAAAAGATATTACTTATACTGTAGTAATCAATAATATATACGAAGTTTCCTATCCCGAATATAACGATGCATTTGTGAAAGAGAATACAGAATATAATACCGTGGCAGAGTTAGAAGAAGTATTTAATGCAGAAGTGGAAGCAGATAATGAAGAAATAAGTTTGGATGATTTAAGAGAATCTGCCATTGCAGCAGTGGTAGAATGTTCTGAGTTCAAAGAACTTCCACAGAGCCTGGTAGACAGTGCTTATGAACAAGTAAAAGAAATGTATCAAAGTTATGCTGACATGTTTGGAATGGAACTTTCTGATATGGCAACAGAAGAAGATTTGCAGGAAGCTGCTAAGTATAGTGTACAGGAGCAGATGGTAATTATAAGCATTATAAATAAGGAAAATATAGAAATTGACGAAGAAGGCTTTGAAGAATATAAAAAGCTGTGCATGGAATATATGGAAGTAGAAACAGAAGAAGAATTGTTAGAATATTATGAAGATGGCGAACTGGAAGATGAATATACGCGTCAGAAAGTTGCAGATGCCATTATTGCCAAAGCACAGGTGACTGAGGAAGTAAGTGATGAAGAAGATGATTATTATGAAGAAGAGGAGGACGACAGCACAGAAGAGGAAGCAGAGGTAGATACAGATGTTATTCTGGAGGATGAAGCGGAAACTGAAACCGAAACAGAAGAAAACTAATCGATAATATTTTACAATTTCTGCAAATACTGAAAAATCACTTGACTATTATAGCAAAAAGTAGTAGTCTTAATATGCTAATTGAATATGACAATTTTCTCTTATTCAGAGTGGTGGAGATACAAAGGATCTGTGAAGCCACGGCAACCCCTTAGTGGAAGGTGCCAACCTGAGCGAGTAGTCGAACAATAAGAGGATTTGATGCTAGCAACCGAATCCTTGTAGTCAGTGGGGATTCGGTTTTTGTATGTAATAAAATTGGAGAATATAAGGAGGAACAAATGGAAAAGTTATTATTTACTTCTGAATCAGTAACGGAAGGGCATCCGGATAAAATCTGCGATCAGATATCTGATGCAATTTTAGATGCGATGATAGAACAGGATCCCATGAGCCGTGTAGCCTGTGAAACTTTAACAAACACAGGATTTATCATGGTTATGGGAGAAATCACAACGAAAGCGAACGTGGATATACAGCAGATTGTAAGAGACACTATTTGTGAAATCGGATACAATGATTCTAAATTAGGGTTTGACGGTAATACTTGTGCAGTTATGGTATCGCTGGATAAACAGTCACCGGATATTGCTATGGGTGTGGACAAAGCTTTGGAAGCAAGAGAAGGTGAATTGAAGGACGATTTGGACACAGGAGCCGGGGACCAGGGTATGATGTTTGGTTTTGCTACCAATGAAACAGAAGAATATATGCCTTATCCAATTGCACTGGCACATAAGTTATCCAGAAAGTTGACAGAAGTGCGTAAGGATGGCACATTGAGTTATTTAAGGCCTGACGGGAAGACACAGGTAACTGTAGAATATGATGAAAAGGGTAAACCGATCCATTTAAATGCCGTGGTTTTATCCACTCAGCATGATCCTGATGTGACTCAGGAACAGATTCACCAAGACATCAAGAAATATGTATTTGATCCGGTGCTTCCGGCAGAATTAGTGGATGAAGATACCAGCTTTTTTATCAACCCAACGGGACGTTTTGTTATTGGAGGACCCAACGGTGACAGTGGTTTGACTGGACGTAAGATTATTGTAGATACATACGGTGGATTTGCAAGACACGGCGGTGGTGCCTTTTCAGGAAAAGACTGTACTAAGGTAGACCGTTCAGCAGCTTACGCAGCTCGTTATGTGGCAAAAAATATTGTAGCAGCAGGTCTGGCTGACAGATGCGAAATCCAGTTATCCTATGCTATTGGTGTGGCACAGCCAATGTCCATTATGGTGGATACCAGCGGAACCGGTAAGTTATCCAATGAAAAATTGGTAGAAATCGTCCGTGAAAATTTTGATTTACGTCCAGCAGGCATTATCAAGATGCTTGATCTTCGCCGCCCAATCTACAAACAGACAGCAGCATATGGACACTTTGGACGTAATGATTTAGATCTGCCTTGGGAAAAGCTTGATAAGGTGGATGAGTTAAAGAAATATTTATAATGCAAAGTATCAATTAACTTGAAAGCTTTCCGGTGAGGGAGTTCTCTCCGAAGGGCTTTTGTGATATGTAAGTAATAATATTACTGTATCTAAGTGGATATATTTATTGATGCTTAGATACAGTTTAAAGCGACAAAGGAAGAGTCAAGTGGCATGGAAAATGTGGTAGAAGTTAAGTTTATATCAAAAGAATATAAAGAATTTTCATTGAAGAATATAACCTTTCATATAAGACAAGGCAATATAGTCGGATTGATAGGTCAAAATGGAAATGGCAAAACAACGATAATCAGATGTTTGCTAAATTTGGTTCCGTTTAAGGGGAAAATTAATATATTCGGAATGGATAGTGTAAAATATGAAAGCCAAATAAAAGAGAGAATTGGCTTTGTATTTTCAGAATGTCCATTTGATGAAAATTTGAATGCCTGTAATATTGGAATCATAATGAGAAGCATATATAAAAAATGGTCTGAAGAAAAGTATTCTGAATATCTTCAAAAATTCGCAATACCTAAGAAGCAAAAAATCAAAGAATACTCTAGAGGAATGCAAGTGAAATTGATGTTAGCTGTGGCATTATCTCACGAGGCAGAGTTGTTAATATTAGATGAACCGACCAGTGGTTTAGATCCGATATTCAGAAGAGAAATTCTTGATGAATTAAAAAAATTTGTATCAAATAAAAGAAATTCAGTATTATTTTCAACTCATATAACTAGTGATTTGGAGCAAATTGCGGATGACATTATCTTTGTATCAAAAGGAAACATTATATTTCAGGGAAGTATAGAAAAATTGCAGGAACAATATGGAAGAAATGACGAAAAATCCGTTGATTCTATTGATGATATTATGAATAAGATGCTGGACAGGGGATTGACATGAAGGGATCCATAAAGTGTAGCTGGTATTATGGAAAGAAAATCATATTTTATAAAATGCTGTTTCAAGGATTAATAGTAGTGGTTGGGATAGCTTTGAATGTTGTTTTTAACAAAATCATTGATAATGAGATATGTGCCAAAATAAACGAAATGATCTATGTATTGATTTTGATGTTTAGTATAGATGTGTATATGCAGTTATATGATAAGCAGCAAAAAACAAAGGTTGATAAATATTTAGCGGCAACACCGTTGGGATTTAAAAAATACAATGATGGACTGCTACTTTTTGATGGTTTGTTTTTCATATATAGTTTTTGCATAGGTTTAGGGTATATGCTGTTAACAAGTATAATAGCTGTCGATAAAAGCAATACAATCACCTGGAAATATCTTGTAGACATTGTTTTTGCGTATGGGGCTGTAAAAATGTTACTTGTAATAACTATGAATATATTGCGGGATACTAAAAGTACTATTATAAGTTTGCTTATTTTTGCATTTATAATAAGCAATAATTTGTGGGATAGGGTTAATGTACAAGATTTGAAACTCAGTAGTATGAATATATATTATATAGTACTTATAATTTTGATATTAGTATATATTTTTTTGAGAAGTATGTTTGAAAAATTGTGGAAAAGGAAAAGTTAAAATGAAAGGACTTATTTATCGTGACATACAAATAAATAAAAGAAATATAATTTTGGCTGTGTTAGTAACGCTACTTATATTTAAGACTCTGATGGATTCGGAGTTTTCAGGATATACGGAGCAAATATTTTTAATTAACATATATACCTTTGTAGGGGTGATTGTGATATATGCAATAGCAGAATATGTTTTTAAACCGGATGCAGTTACTAATTGGCAAATTTTTTTATATGCAACGCCAATAACAAAGAAAATTATAGTAGGAGAAAAATATCTGTTTGATTATATATTTATTGGAATCGGAACGGTATTATCTACACTATTAATTATCATTTATTCTATAAATAGTGGATCAGCAATGTCTTATAAGAACTTTTTTGGAATTGTTAGTGCAGTTAGTCTGATACTTACTAATAGTGCTATACATAAAATACTAGTAAGTTTGATGGGTGAAAAGTGTGCAAGTATTTTTTCAGTGATATTTATCGTGTGCGGTTTTGCTATATTAGCATTGATAAGTATATATAGTTATAATCAGCTAGGTGATAATATTGATTATATGAATACTTCTTTGACAACTACATTCATGTGTATATTATTTTTTCTCAGCATATGTGTGCATGCGATATCGTTTTTTATATGTGTTAAAATATATAATCCATATTTAAAATGAATCCAGCGTGGAGGTAGAAATGAAATTTTTAAGTGAAAAAGATATAAAAAGAAATTTTGTAAGTTGTATTATGTTAGTAATGTGCCTATTCTTGGTTCCTTTTGCGAGTAATAATGGTGTTAAATGGATATTGAGTTTAGTATTAGTTTTCTTAACAATTAATTTAGTATTGATTATTTTTAAGATATTCTGTAAATGGATAAAAAGTAAAGAGAATATTGTTTAGATTGAAATTTGCGAAAACCAATCAGAGTCTAAAACACAAGCATTTTTAAAAAGTACCTAGGATAAGCATATCACTTTTTGAAGGGGGCATAAACAAAAATACTTAATAAGGAGATTAAAAAACATGGAATTAGTATTAAATAATAGATTTTGTGAAATGACACAAAACGAAGTAATGGAAATTGATGGAGGGGTTGACTGGTATAGTATTGGAATGGGTGTTTTTATGACTGCTGGTGGATTTATCGGTGGTGCAATAGGAAGTTGTGTAGGATCGGCAGGAACCATAGGTGGGGTTAAGGTAGGAACTGTAGCAGGAACAATAATTGGTAGCGCAATAGGTGGAGTTATTTATTCGATAGGAAAATAATAAAAGTTAGGAGGAATACTAGTTGAAAAATTTTGAATCAATGACTGAAAAAGAAATTGAAGATGTTACTGGTGGACTAGTGGCTGGAGCACTAGCTGGAGCAATTTTAGGAGAAACAGTAGGACTTCTTGGTGCAACAGGATATGGTGTTGTAAAAGGAAATCTTTCAGGTGGTACATTGTATCGGGCTTATGTGACCGGAGCACTTTCGGGAGCTGCAATTGGAACTTATGCACCAGTATAAGCTTTATGATATAATATATTTTAATTGATATTTTTGTTGAATATATAACATCTTGTCAAAATATATGAAAGGAATAAAATTATGAATAAAAAATATTTTATACATTTCACATGAATTATTACATTAATCATGTTTGTTTATGCCATTCTCTGCATCTTGGATAATACATCACTGAAAATGCCATTTTTCACATATATTGTGGCAATGATAATATATACTTTGCCGATGTCCTATATTAAAAGTAAAGAAGCAGAATTAATATGCATGGAGTTTCAAAAAGAAAGTGGAAAAGAGCAGAAACTTGAACAAATAATATTTGATAAGACAAAGAGAGAGTTGGTGGTTGAGAATAAGGGAGAAAAGATTTTTCAGAAAAAAAACAGATATTCGAAATGGTTAACTAATGAAGTTGTTATGAAAGTAGATTCCCAGAAAATATACATATTTGCACCGAGGGCGTATAAAAAATATTTTGTAAATACAAAATAAGCCATAGTAATGACAGCATCATAAGGAGAAAGAAATGAAATACTATTGCATAAAACAGCACGATATCACCGACTGCGGTGCTGCCTGCCTTGCAACCATTTCCAAACAAAACGGTTACAAAATAGGAATCACCAAAATTCGTGAAGTTGCAGGAACCGATAAGCAGGGAACTAACGCATATGGTATGATTAAGGCAGCGGAACAGTTAGGATTTAGTGCAAAGGGA